>NZ_JBQKKM010000003.1:0-205708 GCF_052116745.1 Niallia sp. Sow4_A1
CCCTTTCCTAGACACCCAAATCAACACTTCGAACAAATCTATTTGAATACGAAGGTGATCATCTACCTTGAGAAGTTGAAAAGTCATTTACACAAAAATATTGACAGTACCACTAAAAAAGGTTATGTATGAAAAGAAAAGCTTACATATTCCAAAAAAAAACGCAAATAATTTAAAAATAATTTCTTAAGTAGCAGAATGAAAAATAAGTAAAGTAAAAAGGAGTTTTTAATATGTTAGAAGCAGCCATGTGGGGGGCAATTGCTAGCTCTTCATTGCTTGCAGGTTCTGTCATAGGATTATTTCTTTCCATTCCAAAAAGAATTATTGCCTATTTTATGGCTTTAGGAACAGGTATTTTAATAGGTGCCTCTTCTTTTGAACTTTTAATTGAAGCTGTAAATAAAAGTGGTATGTTTACTACTGCTATCGCTTTTTTAGCAGGAGCATGTTTATTTACCATTATTGAAATTTTCCTTTATCGAAAAGGCGGATCTAATCGAAAACGATCACATAAAAATCCAGAGGGACATTCAGGTTTAGCGATTTTTGTCGGTACTTTAATGGATGCTATTCCAGAATCCATGATTATCGGTCTTAGCTTGTTATATACACAAAAAGTGGATCTCCTATTTTTAATAGCAATTTTCATCAGTAACTTTCCAGAATCTTTATCTTCCACAGTAGGATTAAAAAAAGATCAATATTCACATAAAAAAATATTAATGCTTTGGAGTAGTGTGATTGTCATTTCTGCTATTAGTAGCTCAGTTGGGTATTTATTTTTAGAAAATGCTTCCCCTACTATGCTTTCAAGCATTCAGTCATTTGGGGCTGGTGGATTAATTGCGATGGTTTGCTCAACTATGTTGCCAGAAGCATTTGAGCAAGGAGGACCTACCGTAGGATTTGTTGCATGTGTAGGATTAATTTTTTCATTAAGCATGAGTCATATTGGATAGCGGCTGCCGAAAAACATGCTATGTTTTTCGGCAGTTTTACTAGAGGTAAATATAATTAGTATTACTTTGCAATAGATCTTGATGTAGTTACATGTAAAGCAGGATCTTTTGCTTTTCCTTTTTTCTTAGGAAAAATATATAAGTTTAGTGCACCTACAAAGAATGCCCCTCCAACAATATTACCAATCGTAACTGGGATGAGATTGTGCAATGCATTTGCAACGGTAATTGTTTCTGGATGAGGAACAATTAGAGAAATGGCGAAAAGAGCCATATTTGCAACACTATGCTCATAACCTGAAATCATAAAGGAAAATACAATTAATAATGTTGCAATTATTTTCCCGACATCTCCTTTAATATTCATTGGTATCCAAATAGCTAAACAAACTAACCAGTTACAAAGGATTCCTCTAATAAACAATTCTAGTGTTGTAGCACTCATTTTTGAATTGGCTACATCCATAAGCCAAGTTGTTTTGGGAGCTAAGCTAAATAATCCAGAATAATAGATTAATAAAGCAAAAAATAGCGCGCCAACTAAATTACCAAAATACGTAGTAACCCAATTATAAATGGTATCCTTCCAACTTGTTGCTCCAGACAAGGTGCTCATTGCAAAAGCCATGGTGTTGCCAGTAAATAATTCACCTCCACCATAGGAAATAAGTACAAGAGCCATACCAAAAAATAAACTAGTCATCATGTATGTTGCAGGTGAATGAACATCAAAAAAGGGTTGTGCTAAACGATAACATAGCATTAAAGCAAATCCGATATATATTCCTGCTAAAATTGCTTTTACAAAATAACGGAAAAAGGAATCATCAATTGTTTCTTTCTTTTTCATCGCATAGTTGATCGCTTTATCGATAGGGTGTATATCCATTGTAAAACCTTCCTTTCTGTATATAATAATTATACAAAAGGGAAAATGAATTACATTGTGAAAATATGAACATTTCTTAACAATTCATTTATTCCAAAAAGGCACACCCAATACTTTCAATATGATATGTACTTTTTGACCACATCCACTTACACAGCATAAGTTATCTTGATTAGTGTGTCGTGGTTGTTAATTTATTCTTCTGTTGAATGGCTACAGAAAACTGAGATCTTGGCTTTGTAAAGCTAATTTTGATACCGGATTTTTTCATTTTATTTACCAATTCAACTAGCTGTTTTTTAGCCATAGTAACTACTCCTTTACTTCTTATAATAGTTTTAGTGTACTAGAAATTTATGAAGAAATTATGAACAAATCATAAATAAATTTAGACATTATTCTTGTTATTTTAAAAATTTCTTAACCAAGATAATACGTTCTATATTATACATTCTATCCTTGGAAAGAAAACCCTTTATTTTTTGATTATTTTTTACCCTATCCACCTATTATGATAAACATGTTTCCTTTTTTCCATCAGACATATTACATATTTTTATATAAGAAATTCCTATACCGAACCTGGAAACTCTAAAACCAATTGCAATTAGACGCACTTCCTCTAAGAATATATTATTCCCTACTGTTATTTAAATAGATAGAATAGAACGAAAGAACAATTTGATATGTAAGCTTATGAAAATAATTCGCGCTTCTATTCTAAAAATGATATAATTTGAAGGATATTGTAGTTTGGAGGATTTTAAATGATAACAGTTACGAATGTAGGTCTTCGATATGGTGATCGTAAATTATTTGAAGATGTTAATATTAAATTTACACCAGGAAATTGCTATGGATTAATTGGAGCAAATGGTGCTGGAAAGTCCACTTTCCTAAAAATTCTTTCTGGTGAGCTAGAAGCACAATCTGGAAATGTTTCTTTAGGTCCTGGTGAAAGACTTGCTGTTTTAAAGCAGAACCACTTTGAATACGAAGAACATGAAGTGCTTAAAGTAGTAATTATGGGTCATGCAAGATTGTATGAAGTTATGCAGGAAAAAGATGCTATTTATATGAAAGAAAATTTCACAGATGAAGATGGTATGAAAGCAGCTGAGCTAGAAGGAGAATTCGCAGAACTTAATGGTTGGGAAGCCGAATCTGAGGCTGCCATTCTTTTAAAAGGTCTAGGAATTGGTGAAGAACTTCATTCTAAGACAATGGCTGAATTAAACGGTTCCGATAAAGTGAAGGTCTTACTTGCACAAGCTCTTTTCGGTGAACCAGATGTTCTTCTACTAGATGAGCCTACTAACCATCTTGATATAAATGCGATTAAGTGGTTAGAAGAATTTTTAATTAACTTTGAAAATACGGTAATTGTTGTGTCCCATGACAGACATTTCTTAAACAAAGTTTGTACCCATATTGCCGATTTAGATTTCAGCAGAATTCAAATTTATGTTGGTAACTATGATTTCTGGTATGAATCTAGTCAATTAGCAGCTAGAATGGCAAATGATGCAAACAAAAAGAAAGAAGAAAAGATCAAAGAGCTTCAAAACTTTATTGCTCGTTTTAGTGCAAATGCTTCTAAATCGAAACAGGCAACTTCTAGAAAGAAATTACTTGATAAAATTTCGTTAGATGACATTAAGCCATCTTCTAGAAAATATCCATATGTCGCCTTTACACCAGAGCGTGAAATCGGCAATGACTTATTAAGAGTTGAAAACTTATCAAAAACAATTGATGGAGTAAAAGTACTTGATAATGTAAGCTTTATTATGAATAAAGATGATAAAATTGCGCTCGTTGGTCCAAATGAAATTGCTAAAACCACTCTTTTCCGTATTTTAGCAGGCGAATTGGAGCCAGATAGCGGCACTTATAAATGGGGAGTTACCACTTCTCAAAGCTATTTCCCTGCTGAAAACTCAGAGTACTTTAGCAATGATGATGCTACACTTGTGGATTGGCTCCGTCAATATTCTCCAAATGACCAAACAGAAAGCTTCTTAAGAGGATTTTTAGGTCGTATGTTATTTTCAGGTGAAGAAGTGTTGAAAAAGCCTAGTGTTTTATCAGGTGGAGAAAAAGTTCGTTGTATGTTATCTAAAATGATGCTAAGTGGAGCAAATGTACTTCTTTTAGATGAGCCCACAAACCACTTAGATTTAGAATCTATCACAGCTTTAAATAATGGTTTAATTAATTTTAAAGGTTCGTTGATCTTCACTTCTCATGACCACCAATTTGTATCTACAATCGCTAATCGTATTTTGGAAATTACGCCTAGTGGACTTGTTGATAAGCAAATGAATTATGATGAGTATTTAGAAGATGCCGATTTACAAAAAAATATAGCTGCTATGTATAAGTAATAAAAAAAACCGGGATTCCCGGTTTTTTTCTTATCCTCTAAAAGAATGTGAAATGCTCTTCTCTAATTTAGCTATTTACAAATGCCCTTGTTTCCCATACTGGTTATCTACTTTATATAAATACTCAGGTGATATAGACACTCGAAGCGCCGAATAGGATACGAGCGATTACATATTATATTTGCTATTTAGTTTATTCTGCCTATCGAGGTTACCGTCTAATTGCTCTTCTCTTCATATAAAAAAGAAAGAATAACGCTAACGGAATAATAAAGACGATTCCGGGAAATGAAGATTTCTTCTCTTCTCTTACAGCTTCTTCAGGAATATCTTCTTTAAATGTTTCCTCTGCTGGCAACACTTTTGCTAATTGTATCGATTGTAGAATATCGCCTTTGTCATTTTCAATCATTAATACACCACTTGAGGATACTTCTTCTTCCCCATTTGTCCGAGCAACTGTAATTTTCTCCTCTTTCGTTGTTTCATAAGTTGTCCCATTTACAAAAAAAGATTTTCCAGCAGGAATCACTTTATGTGTATATTGATTAAAACCAAAATCAAATAAATCCTCCGTATCATTATATACATCCCGCTTATAATTCCCTTTTAATACAATAGCTACTAGTTGTAGCTCTCCATTATCTGCTGTTGTTGCCAATGTTTGTTTCGACTCATTAACAAATCCGGTTTTTCCACCAGTAACCTTATCATATGGTCTAGACCCATTTACCATTTGATGATGACTAACTAAGGTCGTGTCCCAAGATAATCCATCCCACTTTAATTCATTTGTTCCAAATATCTCTCTAAACGTTTCATTTCGCATTGCATATTGCGTAATTAATGCTAAATCGTTAGCCGTTGTATAATGCTCTTTATGAAAAAGACCATTGGGATTTTTGAAGTTTGTGGAATGAACATTTACTTCTTCTTTTAAAAACTGATTTATATTCTTTTCAAAATTACTAATTGAACCATCAAGATATTCTGCAATAGCTACTGCTGCGTCATTTCCAGAATTAATTAACATTCCATCAAGCAAATGTCTTAATGTTACTTGTTCCCCTTTTTCTAAATAAACTCTTGTCCCTTCTGTTGAATATGCGTTGTCACTAACTGTAATGACATCATCCATATTACCTTTTTCTATTGCATAAATTGCTGTTGCTATTTTGGTTAAACTCGCAGGATACATTCTCTTATATCCATTCTTTTCATATAATACTGCTCCCGTATCACTATCTAATAAGAATGCCGCCTCGCTTACTAGTTCTGGTTCCCCATTTTCTTTTGCTTGACTTATTGTAGGAAGACATACTAGTAGTAATACGAAACAGATCGTGCTGATTGTTTCTCTCATTTTCCCCCACCTATTATTTTTCTGTGTTTAAATACCATGACTATTGTACCAAATAAATTTAAATAATAAAGAACATCTATCATTTTGTCACAAAGTTGAAATCCTTTTGTATTTTAAACAATAAATATTGATCTATACGTAAAGGGTACTACTCACTTGTTAAGCCCCTTAGAATAGCTGTTGCATTTTTCTTGATCTTTTTACTGACTTCCATTAAGAGAAGGAATACTGCCATTAAAAATGGTAGGAGATAATAGCCGACACGATACAAAAATAGGACAATTAGCATCTGTTCTGACTCTACACCTAATGATTCAATCCCCCATAAAAATATTAATTCAAAAGAGCCCATTCCCCCTGGAATCATACTGATAATGCCTGTACAGGCAGCAACTAAAAATAACAAGAAGAAATCCCCGACAGAGACAGGAAGCGCAATTAGTTTTGCAATTAAAAATAAATAGGAAAACAAGAAAATCCATTCCATGAGCGACACACATATTAAACCAAGGATTTGTTCTCTTTCAAAAACAAAGTTATGTAATTTTACCTTCTGATAACTAACGACCAAAACAGGAAATATTAAGCCTACAACAATAATGCTAGCAAATATCCAAATATGTTCATCTATTAAATTTAATCTTTTACTATATAAGATAGCAATCCATGCCAAAATACTAATCCCTGTTAAATAAAATAAAGTTACAACAGCAATCCCTTTTAATAATTTCTTACGATCCGTTTCATATTGCTTGTAAAAAAAGTTTCGTAAAGCGATACCTATTAGTCCACCAAAACCAACTAAGTTAGAAATTGAATTGCTTATAAAAGAATATTTCCCTAATTCTACAAAGGGAATATCCTTCTTTAAATGCTTTGCAAGATAAAAATCGTAAAAAAACATTGGTAAGGTTGCCATGAACCCCCCTATCACAATATAAAACAAGCTCTGAATAGGGATTATCTGCAAGTATCCATATATAAGGTGTATATCTGTTGAAACAATCATATTCTTTATTTCTCGCACAACGATGATAAATAGGACAATTGGTAAGAGTATCTTAGCCATATTAATCCAGATTTTTTTCATACCGTTTGACATATTTACCACCTCTTACATGATGTTTGAATAATTCTATCCATTCTGACCTAGGATTAATCATATATTAAAAATATTAGTAAAGAAAAGGAAATTTTTAAAACTACTTTCTTTCTATCAATCGTTTATTTCTTATCAATAGTATGGTCAAAATGTAAATCACTATTCTATTAAAAGGAAAACTTCTCCTCTTCTCCAATTTTTACTGTATAAATTTTATACACCTTCACACTATTGTATAACAGTTTGATAAAATAACCAAAAAATTATATAACAGTTGTTTTCGATTTTTTTTACAACCCCTCCTTAACCATCTTTGCTTTTTCGTCTTAATCCCTTGATATTATTGATGTTCACATTTATGCCACAGAATATTCGCAAGATGTACACATTTATTGTGATAGTTATCACATAAAATCTGTTATAGTTAAAACAGAAAGAAAAAAGCTTTCTGTTATATATTTTTATTAAATCATGAGGTGATTATAATGGAAAAAGTAGAAACAACTAATTATTGGGAAGGCTTTAAAAAAGGTTCTTGGCAAAAAGAAGTAAATGTTCGTGACTTCATCTTAAAAAACTTTAAGCCGTATTTCGGAGATTCTACATTCTTATCTGGTCCAACATTAGAAACTACACAATTATGGGAACAAGTAATGGAATTAAGTAAATTAGAAAGAGAAAGAGGCGGTGTTTACGATTTAGATACTGATATCGTATCAACGATTACTTCTCACGGTCCTGGTTACTTAGATAAAGCAAAGGAAAAAGTTGTTGGTGTTCAGACAGATGAGCCTTTCAAACGTTCTTTCCAACCAAACGGTGGTATTAGAATGGCAGTTCAAGCTTGTGAATCTTATGGCTATAAAGCAGACGAAGAATTAGAAAAATTCTTTACCGAACACCGCAAAACTCACAATGCTGGAGTATTTGATGCCTATACTGATGAAATGAGATTAGCAAGAAAAGCTGCAATCATTACTGGTCTTCCAGATGCTTATGGCCGCGGAAGAATTATTGGTGACTATCGCCGTGTTGCACTATACGGAGTAGACTTCTTAATCAACGAAAAACAAAAAGATAAAAAAGCTACAAGCTCCGTTATGACAGAAGAAACTATCCGATTAAGAGAAGAACTTTCTGAACAAATTCGTGCATTAAACGAATTAAAAGAATTGGGAGCAAGCTACGGATTTGATTTATCAAAACCAGCAGCAAATGCTCAAGAAGCTTTCCAATGGGTATATCTTGGCTACCTTGCTGCAATTAAAGAACAAAACGGTGCAGCAATGAGCTTAGGACGTGTATCTACATTCTTAGATATTTATGTAGAAAGAGATTTGGAGAATGGCACCTTAACAGAAAAAGAAGCTCAAGAAATTGTCGATCACTTTATTATGAAGCTTCGTCTTGTAAAATTTGCTCGTACTCCTGACTATAACGAATTATTTAGTGGTGACCCAACATGGGTAACAGAATCTATTGGTGGTATGGCTAATGACGGAAGACCTTTAGTAACAAAGAACTCATTCCGCTTCCTTCATACATTAGACAATCTAGGACCTGCTCCAGAGCCAAACTTAACAGTTCTTTGGTCCACTCAGTTACCTGAAAACTTTAAAAAATTCTGTTCTCAAATGTCTATTCAAACGAGCGCTATCCAATATGAGAACGATGATATCATGAAACCTCAATGGGGAGATGATTACGGTATTGCGTGCTGTGTTTCCGCAATGGCAATCGGTAAGCAAATGCAGTTCTTCGGTGCACGTGCTAACCTTGCGAAATGTTTATTATATGCAATCAATGGTGGTAAAGACGAGAAATTTAAAATCCAAGTTGGTCCTAAATTTGCGCCAATAACTTCTGAATATCTAGACTACAAAGAAGTAAGTGAAAAATTCGATAATATGATGGAATGGTTAGCTGGACTATATATTAACACATTAAACGTTATCCATTATATGCATGACAAATACAGCTATGAAAGAATAGAAATGGCTCTTCACGACACAGAAATCCTTCGTACAATGGCTACAGGTATTGCAGGATTAAGCGTTGTAGCAGACTCATTAAGTGCAATTAAATATGCGAAAGTAAAAGTTATCAGAGACGAAAATGGTCTTGCTGTTGATTTTGAAACAGAAGGCGATTTCCCTAAATACGGAAACAATGATGATGCGGTTGATAGCATTGCGGTTGGTATTGTTGAAAGCTTTATGAAAAAATTACGTAAACATCAAACATATCGTAATTCTATGCATACTATGTCTATCTTAACAATCACTTCAAACGTTGTGTATGGTAAGAAAACTGGTAATACTCCAGATGGACGACGTGCAGGTGAACCATTTGCTCCAGGAGCTAACCCAATGCATGGACGTGATACAAAAGGAACTTTAGCTTCTCTATCTTCTGTAGCTAAATTACCTTACGATTACTCATTAGACGGAATTTCAAACACATTCTCTATTGTGCCGAAAGCATTAGGTAAAGAAGATGATATCCGTGTAAATAACTTAGTATCTATCCTTGATGGCTATGCAACAAAAGCGGGTCACCACTTAAATGTTAACGTATTTAACAGAGAAACATTATTAGATGCTATGGAACACCCAGAATTGTATCCACAATTAACTATCCGTGTATCTGGATATGCAGTAAACTTTATTAAATTAACACGTGAGCAACAACAAGACGTTATTAGTCGTACTTTCCACGAATCTATGTAATGTAAGTTTGGTCGAGGGATTATTCTTAATCCCTCTTCCCTACCTCTTACAGTATTACTTCGAAATTCCGTGGGTCTATTATAAGGAGGAATTAATCATGAACGGCAATATACATTCAATTGAAACATTTGGAACGGTAGATGGTCCTGGTATTCGCTATGTTGTGTTTACACAAGGCTGCTTACTTCGCTGCCAATTTTGTCATAACGCAGACACTTGGGAAATTGGTACTGGGAAACAAATGTCAGTTATGGACATTATGAATGATTTAAAAACATACCTTCCTTTTATCGAACCTTCTGGTGGAGGTATTACTGTAAGTGGCGGGGAGCCATTACTACAAATTCCATTTTTAATCGAGATATTTAAAGAATGTAAAAAACTCGGTATTCACACAACCATTGACTCTTCTGGCGGTTGCTATTCTAAAGCTCCCTTATTTCAAGAACAGTTAGACGAATTAATGAAATATACCGATTTAGTTTTACTCGATTTAAAACATATCGACCGTAGAAAACATATTAAACTAACAGGAATGGGCAATGATCATATATTAGATTTCGCTAAATATTTATCAAACAAAAAAATACCTATCTGGGTAAGACATGTATTAGTACCAACGATTAATGATACGGAAGAAGACCTAACAAGATTAAGTGATTTTATTGCCACATTAGAAAACGTAGAAAAAATCGATATTCTTCCTTACCACAAATTAGGTGTCTATAAATGGGAAACACTAGGACTAGAATATCCTCTACAAGGAATTGAACCACCTACCCAAGAATCTGTTGAGTTCGCTACTACTATTCTGAATAGAAGCATGTAGATAAAGCTTAAATAAAAGAGGCATGGTTTCACAGCATGAAACCATACCTCTTTATTATTCCTCTAATTAAACATCTCTGTTTGCATATGGAGGATAGGGCGGAAATGGTGGCTGCGGTCGGTTACCATGGTGTTTTTTTCCTATCTTAAATTCATATTCAAAGGATACAGGAATATTTAAAAAAACAAAATCAACATCAAAACCAAAAATTTTAAACATTTATTTCCCTCCTTTTGATTTTTTCGTACAATATATTATCATATTTACATATTTTGTACTTTCATTATAGAATATGCTAAATTTAAGGACATGCTTGTGCAAAGTTCTTATTTTGATAAAGAAATAATAGGATAATTAGCTTTTTATAAAAAAAGGAACCGAATAAATATTCGACTCCTCGTTTTTTCTATTATGCTTTCCACCATTCGTCAAACATAGAAACTGGAACTTGTCGTTTATGCTCTGTTACTAAATAGCGTGCTTCTATTTTTTCAGCAACGTCTGAACTAACTTCTTTTCCTTCTAAATAATCATCTAGTTGATCGTAAGTTATTCCAAGCTCTGTTTCATCAGCTTGTCCCGGTTTATTGTCTAATAAATCAGCTGTTGGAACTTTTAGATAAATTGCTTCTTCTGCATTTAATTCTTTTAATAGTTGCTTCCCTTGTCTTTTAGACAAGCCTGTTAAAGGTAGAATATCAGCACCACCATCACCATATTTTGTAAAGAAGCCTGTAACAGCTTCAGCTGCATGGTCCGTACCAATAACAAGTAGATTCTCCTGGCCGCCAATTGCATATTGAGCAATCATACGCATTCTAGCCTTTACATTTCCTTTATGATAATCGGATAATGATGTTTCACTCATTCCATCAAATACTTCTTTTACACCATCGACCGGCGTTTTTACATTAAATACATATTCTTTGTCCGCTTTGATAAATTCTAATGCACGTATCGCATCTACTTCATCTGCCTGAACTCCATATGGTAGTCTTACCGCAATAAAGGTTGCGTCATATCCTTCCTCACGTAATTGTTCCACTGCAAGTTGTGCTAATCTCCCAGCTAATGATGAATCTTGACCACCACTTATTCCTAAGACAAAGCCTTTCGCTTTCGCTTTTTTTGCATAATCCTTTAAAAACTGGACTCTTTTTTCAATTTCCTCTTTCGCATTAATTTCAGGTTGGACATTTAAATCCTTCATAATTTTTTGTTGTAAGCTACTCATGATTTTTCCTCCTTATTTTCGATTTTGAATAGTTACCTTTACTTTTTCTAAAAGATTCATTTTATTTTCCCAACATAATGGGCTTAAATCTACAGGGTATTCTTCTGGATTTAAAGAACGCTTATATTCATCCCATAGTATTTCTAAGCTTTGCTGTGAATACTTTTGAATCGCAAAGATATCAGGCGTATCATATACTAATTTTCCATTTATAAATATATCTTGGTGAATATCTACAGCTGTAAAATTCGTAACGAATTTACTGATATACGTATGGGTTGGATGGAACATCTTTAAACGCTCTTCCGTTTCTGGATGTTCCGATTCTAAACAAATATAATCCCCTTCTGACTTCCCATTTATATCGTTTATAATTCGATATACCCTTTTTAGCCCAGGTGTAGTCACTTTTTCTGGGTTGCCACTAATTTTTATCGTATCTTGCATCGTACCATCCTCGTCTTCTATCGAAACAAGTTTATAAACACCACCAAGAGCTGGTTGATCATATGCAGTAATTAATTTCGTGCCAATTCCCCAAATATCTATTTTTGCACCTTGTGCTTTTAAGTTAATGATTGTATATTCATCAAGATCATTACTTGCAACTATTTTTGCATCTGTAAAACCTGCTTCATCGAGCATTTTCCTTGCTTCTTTCGATAAGTAAGCAAGGTCTCCACTGTCTAAGCGAACACCGCGAAAATTAATGCTTTCTCCTAATTCTTTCGCCACTTTAATTGCAGTTGGCACACCAGAACGCAAAGTATCATAGGTGTCTACTAAAAACACACAGTCCTTATGTCTTCTTGCGTATTTGTGAAAAGCAATATACTCTTCATGATATGCCTGAATCATGGAATGGGCATGTGTTCCAGAAATAGGTATTCCAAATAGCTTCCCTGCTCTAACATTCGAAGTGGAACTAAAACCGCCAATAAAGGCAGCGCGTGTACCCCAGAGGGCTGCATCTAACTCATGGGCACGTCTGCTTCCAAACTCCATTGCTATTTCATCACCAATCACATTTTTAATTCTTGAAGCTTTAGTCGCAATCAATGTTTGGTAATTCACAATATTTAAAATAGCTGTTTCTACGATTTGTGCTTGCGCAAGAGGTGCTTCTATTCTCATTAATGGTTCATTTGCAAAAACAACTTCGCCTTCTTTAACTGAACGCAAGCTGCCAGTAAACTGTAAATCCTTTAAATAAGCAAGAAAATCCTCTTTAAACCCTTCTTGTCTTAAATAGTCAATATCATTTTCTGAAAAATGGAGACTCTCTAAATACTGAATAACTCTCTCCAGTCCTGCAAATACGGCATAGCCATTATGAAATGGTAATTTTCTAAAATAAACTTCAAAGACAGCATTCTTTTCTGCAATACCATCTTCCCAGTATGTTTCTGCCATATTAATTTGGTATAAATCGGTATGTAACATTAAACTGTCATCTTCATAATTAAAACTCATTATAATCCTCCTGCTACCCTTAAACGACTAAAGGATCCTTGCTCCTAGTACATTTTTAAAGTGCTCCAATGCCCACTGATGGCCAATTTCATTAAATGTTGCTACGGCATTTTCATATATATGGATATTATACCCATGATTATAAGCATCAACAGCAGTATGCAATACACAAATATCTGTACAAACGCCAACTAGATAGATATCTTTTATTGACCTTTCTTGCAATTTAATATGTAAGTCTGTGCCAGCAAAAGCACTGTATCTAGTCTTATCGATCCAATAAACATTGGTTAACTCTTTATTATTTTCATATGTTTTTTGAAGTGCTCCATACAACTCTCTTCCCTTGGTTCCAGCTATATTATGAGGTGGGAAAAGCTTAGATTCTGGATGATAATTATCATTTAATGTATGCAAATCAATGGCAAACACCGTATAATCTCCATTTTCGATAAAACGCTCTGTTATACTCACAATTTCTTTTTCTATCGCAATGCCAGGTATCCCACATGGTAAATTGCCCTCTACAAAGTCAAAAGTATAATCAATATTAATTAGAGCTTTCATTAAATCCCCCTTCATCTTCCACTTATGATAATAAAATAAGATGATTTCGCAAATTTTGTTTTATCTGAACAAATGGGAGTATATCTTATAATTGCTGATAGTTGATGCACTATTTAATAGTTACATCTATTACATCAAGTTCAGTAATAAACGAATTTATGAAACATCCGCGGTTTTATTTAAACTATCCTTTATTATACCATTCATTTTATTTTTTCCTATTGTAAATACTCAATTCTTCTGATTTTATTGAAAGGAAATCCTCCGCTTTTTATAAAATGGTAAATAATCACATTGTTTTTGTGTTACTAATAAATTGTCATAAATATTTCATAATCTCTTTAAAATTCTACTATAGTCCCAGTTGCAAATTGCTTTTCAACGGTGATTTCGATATAATTTTATTGTTCACTAATAATGAGGTGTATAAATGATTGATTTATTATTAGACTTTACATTTTTTCCTAGTTATCAAACGGTTTACTATACATTTTTAGTAGGTCTAGTACTGAAATACTTATGGGATTGGAATATAAAGACTACCATCCAACAGGAATTCTTTGCGACAGAACAGAAATTGTCGCTAGATGTTTCAATCACAACAATAAATATGAATGTTCAAAAATATAATACTCCTATTTTGCACTGGATTGTTAAAAATATCCGTAAAAGAATAGAGAGTTCTCATGATGATCCTGAAAAACCTAATTTCTCCATTGTTATCTAATATTTAACTAACAATTTGGAGGAATTACATTGAAAAAATTATCTAAAAACACTTTATTAATTATGCTGTTAAGTTTTTCAACTATTTTACTGAGTGCATGTTCATCTTCAACAACAGGAAATAATGATGGGTTTTTCCATAAAGTATTTGTAGAACCTTTCATAGCGATTATTCATGGGACTGCTGATGTCTTTGCTGGAAGCTATGGTCTTGCGATTATTCTTATCACATTAGTGATCCGCTTAGTCCTTATGCCATTAATGCTAAAGCAATATAAAAACCAACAGCATATGAAAGGAAAAATGGAACTTATTAAACCTGAAATGGATGCTATCCAGAAAAAAATCAAAAGCACAAAAGATCAAAAAGAGCAGCAAAAACTACAAATGGAAATGATGGATTTATACAAGAAGAATAATATTAATCCCTTAAATATCGGTTGTTTGCCTATGCTGATTCAAATGCCAATTTTAATGGGTTTCTATTATGCAATCCGCGGTTCTCATGAAATAGCTAGCCATTCTTTCTTATGGTTTAATTTAGGTCAATCTGACCTTATTTTAACTGCATTAGCAGGAATTGTTTATTATCTGCAGTTTAGAGTTTCTCAAAGTACTATGACACAAGAACAAAAAAAGCAAATGCGCATAATGGGATTACTATCTCCTGTCATGATCGTTATGGTTTCTTTAAATGCACCTGCAGCTTTACCGCTCTATTGGACTGTCGGCGGTATCTTTCTAACCTTTCAATCCTTGTTAGGGAGAAAGCTATATCCTCCACAACCCATTAACGCAAAAGTAGTTACAGAGAAATAATGATAAAGGACAAATTTTACTGAAAGCTATTCTAGTAAAATTTGTCCTTTTTCTTTCTTCCTATTTGAAAGACTTATTTATAAGATTAAAGCAAGTTTCCAACCTGCTAGACAAAATAAAATCCCTCCAAAAAAGGTTCCTAAAGAATAAAGGAAAAAAGCTCCATTTTTCTTTTCTCTCATTAATGTTACAGCTTCAACTGCTAATGTTGAAAAGGTTGTATATGCTCCCAAAAAACCAACTGCCATAATAAAATATATACTTGTATATACCTTCAATCCCACTAGTAATCCTAATAGGAACGATCCACTAATATTTACAATCATTGTTGGAATAGGGATACTTGACTGTATTCTTTTTTTCAATTCATTAATAAGTGCAAATCGACTGATGGCACCAAGAAATGCCCCCAACCCGACTAATAGAAGGTTATTAAGCATTTGATC
Source organism: Niallia sp. Sow4_A1 (assembly GCF_052116745.1). Taxonomy (NCBI): domain Bacteria; kingdom Bacillati; phylum Bacillota; class Bacilli; order Caryophanales; family Bacillaceae; genus Niallia; species Niallia sp. Sow4_A1. The sequence continues at coordinate 15,527 of NZ_JBQKKM010000003.1, forward strand.
GACTCCACTTTCTTTCTCCCAATTTTAATCCTATAACTGCAAACATAAATCCGAATACAGCACTACCAGCTACGTAAAATGTTGCAAGTAAATAATTCCCTACAGCTACTAACTGTACAGCATCCATGCTAAGTGTGGATAAAGTTGTAAAAGAACCAATCATTCCTGTTCCAATCGCTGTTGCATATACTGATTTAATCTTTTGTTTTTTGATAATTGCACTGGTGAACCATCCTAAAACAAAAGAACCAATAGTATTTATCACCATTGTCTGAAATGGAAATTCATACGGAAAAGGAACTTGGCCAACTACATATCTTAATATACTTCCAATTACTCCACCAAGCCCAACATAAAAATAACTCATGATTTATTCATCCTCTTGACTATTATATAAATTATAAAAAGGGTTGTAATGAAAAACAAAAAAGATGTCTCTAAAATGATATTCGTTATGTTTAAGGAGAGGGATTCTATTAGCGAATTGGTCCTCCTATTCATAACTGAATTGCTCATTTAAGACATCTAATCTTCTTATATTGTTTGAAAGTAATCCTTGTAAAATCCGCCGACTTTACCGGTATTATCAACTACAAAGTAAAATTCCTCTGTTTCGTTTTTCACTTCATATTCTTTTCCAACAGTTAACACTCTATTAACAATGTATTTGCTTGCATCGGTATGTATACATTTTACTCTTTTAATGGTTTGTTTATTTTCCCAATTTTGATGTATCATTTCTTTGCTCCTTTCATTCTAGTACTATCCTAGTATAAAGGGAAACCGATACATAGTGCAACATGTTCTCCTTATGAAACTAAATTCTCTTTTTCCTTTACCATCCACTTAATCTTATTTCTTTCAAAAGTAAACCATTTTCCTGTATATGCTTGTAGAAAAGTCACATAGCAAACGCCATTTATCCAATCTAAGCGTTTGAAATCCATTGCATAATAGGATGTATGATCATACTTGATAACATATAAATTATTATGTTCTTGAATATACATATTATGACCTTCTTTCTATGATGTCGATAGTAATCTATACCACAGAAGGAGTGTCCATTAAACCAAAAGAGTTATTATGTTAGAAACATTTTTTTGACTGTTTGTTTCTATATGCTCGCCAACTTCCCTCTGTTATTTCTTGTTGCAGCATTTCTTCTTGATTACAGACATATACAAATGCTTGCCAAGTTTCATTGTCCCTATATACTGTCACTTCTTTCCGTACATAGAGATTATCCTTTCCTTCAGGCTCATAATCTTCAAATGCATCAAGTATAGATACTTCTTCTACTGGGACTTCGTATAATTCTCCAAATACTTTTTTATGATTATCTATGATTAAAAAAGGATATTCTAAGCTAGCATCATATAATCTCCCGTAAATCCAAACGTCTTCAGCAACACATGTATAATTTGTCATCATAAAATAATTCACTTCATTCTTTAACAAGGAGCCATATACAAAAACTAGTACGGTGTCATTGTCTTTCATAATCTACTCCTTTCTTTTTAAAAGTTTAGAGGAAAAATTATTCAAGTATAAAAAGAATACAGGTGGTTTCCATGTGAAAACCACCTGTATCTATTTAAATCATTACTTATGCTTCAAATAATAAAGATTCTGGATCCTCTAGTAATGCTTTAATTCTAGCTAGGAAGGTAACGGCTTCTTTCCCATCGATAATTCGATGATCGTAGGAAAGCGCAAGATACATCATTGGACGATTTTCCATTCTTTCTGCATCAATTGCGACAGGGCGTAATTGAATTTTATGCATTCCGAGTATTCCAACCTGTGGCCCATTAAGAATTGGAGTAGATAACAAGGAGCCGAACACACCACCGTTAGTAATGGTAAATGTACCACCTTGCAAATCGCTCAAGGAAAGTTTATTATTTCTAGCTTTACTAGCAAAACCTAAAATTTCCCCTTCAATTTCTGCGAAGTTTTTTCGGTCCGCATCTCTTAATACAGGTACAACAAGTCCTTCGTCTGTTGAAACGGCAATACCAATATCATAATATTTTTTCAATACGATTTGATCGCCTTGAATTTCTGCATTTAGTAGCGGCGCTTTCTTTAAAGCAGCTACGACAGCTTTTGTAAAGAAAGACATAAATCCGAGCTTCACATCATTCTCTTTTTGGAACGTATCTTTCCGACGATTTCTAAGTGCCATAATATTTGTCATATCTACTTCATTAAAAGTAGTCAGCATTGCTGTATTTTGTTTTACTTCTAATAGGCGATTAGCAATAGTTTGTCTTCTTCTTGTCATTCTAACTCTTTCTACTCGGTTATCCATTTCAGCGGCAGGAGTGGATGTAGCTGCTTTAGGAGCTTGTGATGGCTGAGCTGCTGGAACTTCAACTTGCTTTTGCTCAAATGCTGCTACATCTTGTGCTCTAACTCTTCCTAACGGATCATTTGTTTTTACAGCAGCTAAATCAATTCCTCGCTCACGTGCCAATTTGCGAGCTGCTGGAGAAGCAATCGGAAGTTGTTTCGTACCCGATAAATCTTCTTGTACCTTAGGCTGTTCTGCTTGTGGAGCTTCTGTTATTTCCTCTGCAACTTGCTTTTCTTCTACTACTTCTACTGCTTTTGGTTGTTCAGCTGCTGCCCCTTGTGCATTTACAATCGCAATTGTTTCCCCAACTTGGACAGTGTCTCCTTCACTTGCTTTTAATTCTTGAATAATGCCACTTTCTTCCGAAATAATTTCCACATTTACTTTATCTGTTTCTAGTTCAACAATAAAATCTCCCTTTTCTACGTACTCCCCTGTTTTCTTCAACCATTGTGCTACTGTTCCCTCTGTAATGGATTCAGCTAATTCTGGTACCTTAATCTCTGCCATTTTATTTTTCCCCCTCAATTCATTCCATTGTCAATGCTTCATTTACAATTCTTGCTTGATCTTTACGATGAACATTTGGATCCCCTTCAGCAGGACTTGATCTTCTTCTTCTACCAACATATTGCAAGGAAACAGAATTTGGAATCAGCTTTCTAATTCTTGGTTCCATAAAGCTCCATGCCCCCATATTTTTTGGTTCCTCTTGCACCCATACAATTTCTTTTAAATGAGGAAAACGCTGAATAATTTCTGCTAGTCTTTCTTCCGGGAATGGGTAAATTTCTTCTACTCTTGCAAGATGAATGGCATTCGCGTTTTCAAGATTCTGATATGCTTTATATAAATCAATGGAAACTTTCCCTGTTGACAGAACTAATCGAGTAACAGCTTTTTGATTTTCCAATCCATCCTCTACTTCCAAAATAGATTGGAAAGCTCCATCACTGAATTCTAAACTATTTGAAGCAACATCTGGATTACGCAACAAGCTTTTTGGTGTCATAATAACTAGTGGGCGAACTTCTTCTTTTTTTAGAATAGCTGCCTGTCTTCTTAAAATATGAAAATATTGAGCTGATGATGATAAATTTGCCACTGTCCAGTTGTTTTCTGCTGCTAAAATTAGGAATCTTTCTAGTCTTGCACTGGAATGCTCTGGACCCTGCCCTTCATATCCATGTGGCAAAAGCATAACTAGACCAGATTTTTGTCCCCATTTCGCTCTGCCTGCTGCAATAAATTGGTCAAACATTACTTGAGCTGCATTTGCAAAGTCACCAAATTGTGCTTCCCATAACACAAGCGTTTCTGGTGCATGAACATTGTAACCGTACTCAAATCCTAAGACGGAACCTTCTGACAATGGACTATTATGAACAGCGAAAGATGCCTTTGCAGTTGATAAGGTGTGTAATGGTGAATACTGTTCTCCTGTCTGATAGTCATGTAGGATGATATTACGATGAGCGAAAGTACCACGTTCCGAATCTTGACCAGATAAACGTATAGGTGTACCATCCTCCAAAATCGTAGCAAATGCTAATGTTTCTGCTAAAGACCAATCAATTTTGCCATTTCCCTCTAACGCATCATTTCTTCTTTTTAAAACTTTCCCTAATTTATCAAAAATTTGAAATGGAGGAGGATAAGAAAGCAATTCATTATTAATATGTTTCAGTTGTTCAATCGAAACAGCTGTGTTTATTTGTGGTAATTGTCGTTCCACTGAATTAGGTGGATTTGTAATGATTGGATCCTCATGCTGTTTCGGCACTCGTTCATGTGCTTCTTTTAATTTTCCAATCACTTCATCCTTGATAGCTTGAACTTCCGTTTCTTGCATAATATTTTCTGTGACTAGTTTTTCACCATACAGCTTTGTAATAGTAGGATGTTCATGGATTAACTTGTACATTAATGGATTTGTTGTCATTGGTTCATCCATTTCATTATGCCCGTATCTTCTATAGCCAATTAAATCGATTAAGAAATCCTTTTTAAATTTTGCTCTATATTCACATGCGAGCTTCGCAGCTTTAATACAAGCCTCTGGATCATCTGCATTGACATGAATAATCGGTATTTCGAACCCTTTTGCTAAATCACTTGCATAGCGAGTAGATCTAGAATCACTCGATTCGGTCGTAAAGCCAATGGTATTATTGGCAATGATATGAATGGTACCTCCAGTTCGATATCCCTTTAATCCTGTAAGATTTAATGTCTCAGAAACAATCCCTTGCCCTGGAAATGCTGCATCCCCATGAATTAAGATAGCTAAAGATTTGTTTGAATCTTCTTCTGGAAATCCTGGTTTCGTTCTATCATCCTGTGAAGCACGTGTGAAGCCCTCTACAACTGCACCAACAAACTCGAGATGACTCGGATTATTAGCAAGTGTTAAACGGACATTCGACACATTATTCGCTTTAATTTGGCGATCTAAGCCTAAATGATACTTAACATCTCCTGTCCATCCAAAACTGATTCCGATGGATCCTTCAGAAGGAACTAATTGCTTATTTGGAGCATGCTGAAATTCAGAAAAAATCATTTCATATGGCTTTTCTAAAACATGTGCCAAAACATTTAATCGACCTCTGTGTGCCATTCCTATATTAATATTTTGTGCTCCATTGATCACTGATTCCGAAATAATCTCATCAATCAACGGTACCATTACATCAAGACCTTCAATAGAAAATCTTTTTTGCCCGACATACGTTCTATGTAAAAAACTCTCAAATTCCTCTACTTCAATTACTCTTTTTAGTAATTTCTTTTTTAATTCCTTATGACAAGCAGGCTTTAGACTTCCAGACTCCACTTTTGCCTGCAGCCAATTCTTTTCTTTAATATCATTAACATGATAGTATTCAAACGCAATCGTCTTCATATAAATATCTTTTAAATACTGAACAGCCTCAAAACCATTAACTACATGCTTTGGTGCGTCTGGACAAATTAAAGAGGCTGGAATTTTCACTAAATCTTCTTTTGTAAGATTAAAGCGCGATAGTTCAAATAAATCATATTCTCTTTTATGGTCCTTTAAAGGGTAGATATTTGCGGCTAAATGTCCATAAGCCCTTATCTTATTTACTAATGTAACCGCTGCAATAATTTTCTCAACTTGAACCTCGGATTGTAATGATAAATGATTTGTGCTAGTTTGTTCTTGATGATCAATCGGGGGACCCCATTGATCGAAGTGCTTTTTCATTTCTTCATCAACTGAATTCGGATCTTGAACATATTGCTCATAAAGCTCCATTACAAGCCCTAAATTTGGCCCGTAAAACTTTGGTTGGTATGAGACTGTACCACCAGATGGCTTCACCATGAAAATTTCCCTCCACCACTTTTAATATCATTTTTATCTTCCCTTTGTTATTGCACAATACACCTTTTATTAAAAAAACTTTTTTAAAACGTTTACATTACTATTCTATCATGGTTTAATTACAGCTTCAAAAGTTTTACACATTTTTATAGTAAAAAAATTAAAAATATTTTTTACCGCCCCTATCTTGGCAAAAAAAACAATCTTACTAGTAATCTTATGCGACTTTCATCATTACATGACAAAGGAAAAAAGGAAGTTCAAACCACGTATTTTACACGGTAGAACTTCCTTTTCTTCTATATATGAAATCGAACGATGACTTTTGTCCCTTGTCCAACTTTACTTTTAATCGTTATCGTCCCTTTATACAATTCTACAATTTTCTTAGCAATAGCCAATCCAAGACCTGTTCCGCCCTGCTCTCTGCTTCGGGCTTTATCTACACGATAAAACCGATCAAATACTTTATCAATGTCTTCTTTCGGGATACCAATTCCTTGATCACTAATCTCTAGAACAAAATGGTGGTCTGTTTCATACGTATGAAGAAAAATATTTTTTTCTTGAAAAGAATATTTCACCGCATTATCCATTAAAATTGTAATGATTTGCTGTAAATGCTGTTCAGACACCTTATAAAGATGAAGGGAATCAAGCTTCATTTGAAAGGTAAAATCCTGATGGAGCATTGCAAAATCACGGATTGTGTGTTCTAAAACCAACTTTACTCTTTCCGGCGTTAAATCGGATTCTCCTCTATTTTGTTCTAATCTCGATAAGTCTAATAAGCTGATGATCAATTTTTTTAATCTAGTTACTTCCTCGGTAGATGCCTCAAGGGACTCTTCTAAAATGTCCTTATTATTTTTTCCCCATCTATTTAGCATAGAAAGATGTCCCTCTAGCACAGAAACAGGTGTTCTCAGCTCATGGGAAGCGTCTTCAATAAATTGTTTTTGTTGCTGAAAGGACTGTTCAATCACATCCATCATCTCATTAAAAATAATCGTTAAATCGGATATTTCATCTTTTTGACGATAAACAGGCATTCTTTCTTTAAAGCCAGTATTCTTAATTTTTTTCATGGTTTTTGTCATGGAGTTGACAGGTCTTAATAATAAATAGGAAATAAAGTACCCAATAAGTCCACTTATTAATAACGCAGCAATTGTAAACAACATCATGGCAAAACGTAAATGTTCACGAACCTTATCTAATGATTGCAGAGATCTTATGATTTCAACTCTTCCTTTAAAAGATGGCATCTTTAATTCCTTACTGTATACTATTGAGTTCTGCTCACCAATAGAAATATAATGAAATTGCTCATCATTGTATATCTGATTAGGTTCAATGATGGGGAAATCACCATTCATATCAGAAAGGATGGCATGTCCATCATCATCCAATACACGAATAAGCTGATTGTTATTATTTAATTTCTCCAATAAAGCAATATTATCTGTCAGTTCTTCTTCTGTAAAATCTCTTTCCTTTATATTCAGCTGTTGGACGACTTGCTCCATCGCTTGCTTCATATCTGTTTCTTCCTGATTTAATAACCAAGAAGAAACAGTATGGAACTCAAAAAAAGAAAAAATAGAATAAGTTAAAAAAATGCTAACAGATAATGCTAGTGTTAATTTCCACTTCCAAGGTAAAAGAGACACTTTTTTTATAAATTTCATCTCATCACATATCCTATTCCTCTGACCGTTTCTATATATACTTCTTGTCCAGATGGATCAAGCTTATTTCTTAAATATCTTACATATACATCAATCACATTTGTTTCTACTTCTGATTCATATCCCCATATCTTTTCTAATAATTTATCTCTAGATAAAACGATATTTATATTGGTCATAAACATATAAAGTAAATCATACTCTCTTCTCGTTAAGGATAGAAGTGCTTCGCCTTTTTTGGCAATATGCGACTCCACCTCAAGCGTAATGTCTTTGTATGTTAGCTTTGTCACTACTTTATTGGAAGAATTACTTTGTGGATCAATTCTGCGAAACAACGCACGGAGTCTTGCAAGTAGCTCTTCAATAGCAAATGGTTTAATTAAATAATCGTCTGCGCCACTATCTAATCCAGATACTCTATCTAGAACACTATCTCGTGCAGTTATCATTAATATAGGGGTGTTTTTTGTTTGGCGGAGTCTTCTGCATACCTCAATTCCATTTAATTCTGGCAGCATAAGATCTAATAAAATGATATCCCAATCTTCCTCTAATGCCTTTTGAAGACCGCTTCTACCATCTGAACAAACCTCTGTTTTGTAACCTTCATACGTTAATTCTAATTCAATAAATCTCGAAAGATTTTTTTCGTCTTCAATTATCAAAATTTTTTTCATCATACCACGCTCTCTATATGTACATAGGTATCGTTATAAGCGTAATGTTGAAATTTAGGAGAAAAAAATTTCAACAAAACAGCTTTAACTTACCTAAAGATATCGTTATTTTATCATGTTAGAAGCTTGATATACAAAAATTGTTTACGACATTTAATTTTCTTTTGAAAACATAGAATCCATAATTGCGTGCGCTATTTCAACAAATTGAAAGCCAAATAAAGATGCAGCAGTTATGGAACTAAATACGATCATTGTAATGCGAAGAAAATTCATGTTTCATCTCTCCTTTTAATGAAATTTTTGCTTAATGCAATAAGGATATTTCCTATTTACCCATTGCAATGGGATAATTAAGCAACTATATTACTTCTGTTGATAATATAAACATATTTTTCAATGTGCTTAAGTGAATAAAATAAATGGTATACCTCTTTTTGTAAAAAGGCATGAAAGAAACATTAAAATTTGATGAGAAGAAAAAATCGGGCATAAAATTTTAGAAATTTAGCCATTATAAAGAAAGTATTATTCGTTCTTTAGAATAATTTGGAAAAAATAGCATAAGAAAATAGGTTTTTTTTAAACTCGTATGTCTATTGTTTTAATTTATTATTTAAGATGAAAGTATTATTAGGAAGTTTAGGAGGTTTCACAATGAATATTGGACGTGCGATCGAAATTATGAATGCGGCGGATATTGTGGATGTTAGTTATCAGGGAGAAAAGATAATCATTCAAAACGTTGATGAGAAAACGAAAAAAGCAAGAATATATACGAAAGCCAATCCTGATTATGAATTAGATGTAGATGTATATCAGCTTATTGAAGAAATATAACTTTATTTTCCGCTTATTTAAAATAAGAAGAATAAAGATTCTTTTCAGAAATAAAAAATAATTGTTGCTAACTTTTAAAATATATAGTAAATTAAGAAACAATTACATAAGTAATTCTTATCAAGAGAGGTAGAGGGAATGGCCCGAAGAAACCTCAGCAACCTTCAGTACCCTACAAAATACTGAAAAGGTGCTAATTCCATCAAGCATAATGGCTTGAAAGATAAGAAGAAGGACCAATAAATAATCAAAGTCTTCTTCTTATAAACGAAGGAGACTTTTTTTATGGATTTTTTCTTCTATTCTTTCTTGGTACGTACTTATTACATAAAAAATCCACATAAAAGAATAGGAGAGTTATAGAATGTATAATTTAGAAACGAAGTTAGCACAAATTGGAAATCGCAGTGAAACAACAACGGGTGCGGTAAATCCACCTGTCTATTTTTCCACCGCTTATCGTCATGCCGGTATTGGAGAGTCAACTGGCTACGATTATACTCGTACTGGAAATCCAACTAGAGAAATTTTAGAAAGAGCGATTGCTGATTTAGAAGAAGGAGATCAAGGATTCGCTTGTAGTTCAGGAATGGCTGCCATTCAAACAATCCTTTCTCTTTTCCAAAGTGGTGATGAGTGGATTATTTCCAAAGATTTATATGGAGGAACATACAGACTGCTAGAACAAGGCTATAAAAAATGGGGTCTGCGATGTACTTACGTCAATACCTCAGATACAAATGCCCTGCGTGCGGCAATATCCCCTAATACAAAAGCGATCTTCCTTGAAACTCCTACTAATCCTTTAATGGAGCAAACGGATATTTCTGAAGTTGCTTCCATTGCAAAAGAAAACGATATTTTACTTATTGTAGATAATACTTTTTATACTCCTATTATCCAACAGCCGATTCGCTTAGGAGCTGATATCGTCATCCATAGTGCGACAAAGTATTTGGGCGGTCATAACGATGTCCTTGCAGGTCTTATTGTAGCTAAAGGAGAAGCACTTTGTAAGGAGCTTTTTTTACATCATAATTCCGCTGGTGCTGTTTTAAGTCCCTTTGATTCTTGGTTATTAATGAGAGGAATGAAAACATTAGCGTTAAGAATGGAGAAACATGAAGAAAATGCAAAAACACTCTCTTCCTTCCTTCAAGAACACGAAGCTGTTGTAGATGTTCTCTATCCTGGTCGAGGTGGAATGATCTCATTTAGAATTCAAAACGAATCTTGGGTAAATCCATTTCTGCAAAATTTAACTCTCATCTCTTTTGCAGAAAGTTTAGGTGGTGTGGAAAGCTTTATTACCTATCCAGCTACACAAACCCATGCTGATATTCCATTAGAAGTAAGATTAGAAACAGGTGTTGATAACCAGCTATTGCGTTTTTCTGTAGGTATTGAAAATGTAAATGACTTAATAAAAGATTTGGATAAAGCATTTTCCATTGCAAAGGGAATTGCCAAGGAGGTAACAATATGAGCACACCATATACATTTGAAACGAAACTACTTCATAATAAGCATAAATTCGATCCAGAAACAGGAGCCGTTAGCGTGCCAATTCAGCACGCTTCTACCTTCCATCAAAAGGATATAGATGAATTTGGCAAATATGATTATAGCAGAAGTTTGAACCCAACAAGGGAAGCCCTAGAAGAAGTCGTAGCAGAATTAGAGGATGGTACACATGGATTTGCCTTTTCTTCTGGAATGGCTGCTATTTCAACTGCCTTCCTCTTATTATCACAAGGTGACCATGTTGTGATTTCGGAAGATGTTTATGGCGGTACTTATCGTATGGTTACAACTGTGTTAAATCGCTTTGGCATAGACCATACCTTTGTTGATATGACAAATTTAGAAGCTGTTGAAGCAGCGGTTTTACCAAATACAAAAGTTTTCTATGTAGAAACTCCTTCTAATCCGTTGTTAAAGGTTACAGATATTGAGGCAATTAGCCTTCTAGCAAAAAAGTACAATGCGTGGACATTCGTTGATAATACCTTTTTAACACCAGCCCTACAAAAGCCATTAACACTTGGAGCTGATGTCGTCTTACATAGTGCAACTAAATTCTTGTCTGGACATAGTGATGTTATTGCCGGCGTTGCAGTTGTAAAGGATCCATCCCTTGCCAAACAAATTGGCTATTTGCAAAATTCCTTTGGTGCTGTTCTTGGTGTACAGGATTGCTGGTTACTGCTTAGAGGAATCAAGACTTTACATGTCCGCATGAAGCATTCAAGTGATGGTGCTCGAATTATTGCAGAGCATTTACGAAATCATCCTTTAATCAAAAAAGTACATTATCCTGGATTTGAAGACCATCCACAATATGCCATCCAGCGAAAACAAGCGTCAAATCCAGGTGCTGTATTTTCCTTTGAGTTACATTCAGAAGAAGCAATGCGGACATTTGTTGAAAATGTGAAACTACCGGTTTTTGCTGTAAGTCTCGGTGCAGTCGAATCAATTCTTTCGTATCCTGCAAAAATGTCTCACGCGGCAATGGATCCTGCTGCTCGGGCAGAACGTGGAATTACAGATGCTCTTCTTCGCCTTTCCGTTGGACTAGAAAATCCTCAAGACTTAATCAATGACTTTGAGGCTGCATTGAAAAAAACAGCGGAGCTACATTATATTTAATGGAGGAATATTATGAGTTTTCTTGATCGACTAAAAAGCGAAATTTTAATAGCGGACGGTGCTATGGGTACCCTCCTCTATTCTTACGGAAAGGATACTTGCTTCGAAGCATTAAATATTTCTCATCGAGAACAAATTGAACAGGTTCATCAAGCATATATCCATGCAGGTGCAGATATTATTCAAACAAATTCATATGCTGCCAACTATTTAAAGTTACAGAGATATGGGCTTGAGGATAGCGTAAAGGAAATAAACAGTACTGCCGTTAAAATTGCCAAACAATCTTCAAAAGATAAGAATGTGAGTGTTTTAGGCACAATTGGCGGAAATAGAGGAATGAAGCCTCAAGCCATTAGCTTAGAAGAATTAAAGCGAAGTTTTCGAGAACAGCTTTATTGTTTACTTCTAGAAGGTGTCGATGGTATTCTCTTAGAAACATTTTATGATATGGAAGAATTAGAAACAGTATTACAAATTACAAAAAAAGAAACAGACCTTCCAGTCATAGCGCAGGTCTCCATACATGAAATCGGCGTGTTGCAAAATCAGTCGCCACTAAAGAATGCCTTTGAGAGATTAGAAGGTTTAGGAGCAGATGTCATTGGGCTAAATTGCAGATTGGGCCCACACCATATGATTGCATCACTCGAGCAGATTCCACTGCCAAAGGATGCCTATTTATCAGCATATCCAAATGCTAGTTTACCAACTTATATTGACGGAAAATTCGAATATAAGGACAATGCGGAATATTTCAGAAAATCAGCTGAAGAGTTCCGTAAACAAGGGGTTCGGCTATTGGGAGGATGTTGTGGAACAACACCTGAACATATAAAAAACTTCGCGGAAGTATTGAAAAATGCTTCCCCTATTACAGATAAACCTGTTACATCTAACAAAGCTATGGTAGATTCTATTGTCCTTCACTCCCCTCCCCCACGGGAATTCACACCCTTGGAGGAAATTGTAAAGGAAAGAGCTTCGGTCATTGTAGAATTAGATCCGCCAAGAAAATTAGATACAACACGTTTTTTTGAAGGAGCAAAAAAATTAAAAGAAGAAGGCATTGACGCCATTACGCTTGCAGACAATAGTTTAGCATCTGCTCGTATTTCCAATACAGCAATCGGTACATTAGTAAAGCAGAATATTGGCCTACGTCCCCTTATTCACATTGCTTGCCGGGATCGGAATATGATTGGATTGCAGTCTCATTTAATGGGATTACATACACTTGGCCTTCATGATGTCTTAGCAATTACAGGCGATCCTGCAAGAGTTGGCGATTTTCCAGGTGCTTCTTCCGTTTATGATATGACATCTTTTGATTTAATTTCGATGATCAAGCAGTTAAATGAAGGTCTCTCCTTCTCTGGAAAAAACTTAGGACAAAAGACAGCTTTTTCTGTCTCTGCGGCATTTAATCCAAATGTTCGCCAAGTGGATAAGGCTGTTAAAAGACTCGAGAAGAAAATTGCCTGCGGAGCTGATTATATTATTACACAGCCAATTTATTCAGAAGAAAAAATAGTTGAGTTATATGAAGCTACTAAACATATTGATATACCAATTTATATCGGCTTAATGCCTTTGACGAGCAGCAATAATGCCGAATTTCTTCACAATGAAGTACCTGGTATAAAAATAGAGGATTCGATTCGTCAGGCAATGGCAAATTTAAAAGACAATCCAGAAAAAGCAACACAAGAAGGTTTAACTATTACAAAGTCGCTAATTGATACTGCATCCACCTTCTTTAACGGTATCTATTTAATAACGCCTTTTTTACGATATGAGCTTTCAGTCGAATTGGCTCGCTATACTAAGTTACGAACTGCTGCAACTAGGAGGAAATGTGATGCAACAAATATCATTAGCTGACAAACTCAAACAAAAAATCATGATTATGGACGGCGCAATGGGCACAATGCTCCAACAAGAGGATTTAACAGCTTCCGATTTTGGTGGCGAGGAATTAGAAGGTTGTAATGAAAATCTAACATTAACAAGACCAGAAATCATTTCCAAAATTCATGAAGCATATCTTGAGGCTGGCGCTGATATTATTGAAACAAATACATTTGGCGCAACTAAACTTGTCCTAGATGAATATCATCTAGGACATCTTGCTTACAAACTGAACATAACTGCAGCAAAACTCGCCAAAGATGCTGCTTTGAAATATTCAACTCCCGATTGGCCGAGGTTTGTCGCAGGTGCAATGGGACCTACAACCAAAACATTAAGTGTTACTGGTGGCACTACATTTGATGAGCTTATCGCATCATATGAAGAACAAGCAACTGGTCTTATTGATGGAGGCGTAGATATTCTCCTCCTAGAAACAAGTCAGGATATGTTAAATGTAAAAGCTGGCTTTCTCGGAATTAAGCAGGCCTTTTCAAAGACAGGAAAAGAACTACCGTTAATGATCTCAGGCACAATTGAACCAATGGGAACCACCCTAGCTGGCCAGTCTATCGAAGCTTTTTACATTTCTGTTGAACATATGAATCCAATTGCAATCGGATTAAATTGTGCGACAGGGCCGGAGTTTATGCAGGATCATATCCGCTCTCTTTCTGGTCTTTCAAAGTATGCCGTAAGCTGCTATCCTAATGCCGGCTTACCGGATGAAGAAGGACATTATCATGAAACAGCATCCTCTCTTGCGAATAAATTAAGCGGTTTTGCAAAAGAAGGCTGGCTAAACATCGTCGGTGGTTGCTGTGGGACAACGCCAGAGCATATTCGAGCAATATCGGAAAAAATGAAGGAGATTTCCCCTCGGAAAGTAGCGGAAACAAACTATCATATGGTTTCTGGAATTGAGCCATTCATTTATGATGACCCTACATTAAGACCGATAATGGTTGGAGAACGTACAAATGTCATCGGTTCCCGGAAATTTAAGCGGTTAATAAATGAAGCGAAATTTGAAGAAGCATCAGAAATTGCAAGAGCCCAAGTTAAGGGCGGAGCACATGTTATCGATATATGTTTAGCAGATCCTGATAGAGATGAACTGGAGGATATGGAGCTTTTTATGAAAGAGGTTGTAAAAAAAGTGAAGGTGCCTCTTGTCATCGACTCAACTGATGAAAAAGTAATTGAAAAAGCCCTCTCCTATTCACAAGGTAAGGCAATTATTAATAGTATTAACCTAGAAGATGGGGAAGAAAGATTTCAAGCCATTGCCCCTCTCATCCACAAATATGGTGCCTCTGTTGTTGTAGGAACAATCGATGAAGATGGAATGGGAGTAACAGTGGAAAAAAAGTTAGAAGTAGCAAAACGCTCTTATGAATTATTAACGAACAAATATAAGATAAATGGCCAGGATATTATTTTTGACCCCCTTGTTTTCCCTGTAGGTACTGGCGATGAACAATATATTGGTTCTGCTAAAGCTACTGTAGAAGGAATCAAACAAATTAAAGAAGCTTGTCCAGATGTTCAAACGATTCTTGGAATAAGCAATGTTTCCTTTGGTCTCCCTCCTGTTGGCCGAGAAATACTAAATAGCGTCTTTCTTTATCACTGTACGCAAGCTGGTCTAGATTACGCCATCGTCAATACGGAAAAGCTAGAAAGATTCGCGTCCATTAGTAAAGAAGAAATTGAGTTAGCTGAAAAGCTATTATTTGAAACAACAGATGAAACATTAGCAGTTTTTACCGATTTCTATCGGGATAAGAAAAAAGAAAAGGTTAATTCACTAGAACATTTAACATTAGATGAACGATTGGCTTATTATGTCGTGGAAGGAACAAAGGAAGGTTTACTAGATGATTTGGCAATTGCGCTAAACAACTATAGTGCACCATTAGATATTATTAATGGACCGCTAATGAACGGAATGAAAGAAGTCGGTCGCTTGTTTAATGATAATCAGTTAATTGTGGCAGAAGTTCTCCAAAGTGCAGAAGTAATGAAAGCATCTGTTTCTTTTTTAGAAGGCTATATGGACAAAAACGTTTCAACCTCAACGAAAGGTAAAGTTATCTTAGCCACCGTAAAAGGAGATGTTCACGATATTGGGAAAAATCTTGTCGATATTATTCTCTCAAATAACGGCTATGATGTCATTGATCTAGGTATAAAAGTTCCACCAGCAGAGTTAGTTTCTGCAATTAAAAAGGAAAAGCCAAACATTGTTGGTTTATCTGGTCTCCTTGTAAAATCAGCCCAGCAGATGGTTTTAACAGCAGCCGATATGAAACAAGCAGGAATAGATATCCCTATATTAGTCGGCGGGGCTGCTTTATCAAGAAAATTTACTGATACGAAAATTACAAGGGAATATGATGGATTAGTACTTTATGCAAAAGATGCCATGAATGGACTCTCACTTGCAAATCAACTTACAAATAATGAAGAAGTGCTTTTACTTAAAGAAGAACATAACAGAAAAAAACAAGCACTTTTAACAAAGCCAATCAAGGACCCTGTAAAACCTATTATCACAGGCATAAAAAGAAAAACAATAAATCAAAATGCGCCTATCTTCATACCACAGGATACCAAAAGGCATTTATTAACCAATTATACACTTGGGCATATTAAACCATATATTAATAAACAAATGCTGCTAGGACACCATCTAGGTTTAAAAGGAAAAGTAGAAATGCTACTCTCTGCTAAAGATGAAAGAGCGGTCCAACTAAACAATATGATTGAACAGCTTTTACAGGAAGCAGAACAAAATAACTGGATATATCCTAAAGCCATTTACCGCTTCTATCCTGCTCAATCGGATGGAAATAAAATATATATTTATGATCCAGAGAATGCATCTAAGCTATTGGAAACCTTTGACTTTCCAAGACAAGAAAGAGAACCATATCTTTGTCTCGCAGACTATCTAAAGCCAGTCGAAAGCGGAATGATGGACTATGTTGCCTTTTTTGCAGTTACAGCTGGCACAGGAATACGAGAAGCAGCAGAACAATTAAAGCGGGATGGAAGATTTCTTGAATCCCATGCCCTACAATCACTAGCCTTAGAAACAGCAGAAGGTCTGGCAGAATTAATTCATCGCCAAATTAGAGATAGATGGGGATTCCCTGATCCAGCAACCTTTACGATGAAGGAACGCTTTGCTGCGAAATATCAAGGGCAACGATTTTCATTTGGATACCCAGCATGCCCTGAACTAGAAGACCAAAAAAAATTATTTGGACTACTTTCTCCAGAGGATATTGGCATTACTTTATCGGAGGAATGTATGATGGAACCAGAAGCATCTGTTTCTGCAATGGTATTTGCCCATCCAGATGCAAGATATTTTAATGTATTATCTAGTTCACTGTAATTTAGTAGAATGCCCTTTTCTTTATTTGATATGATTGGTAATGAAAACCAGCTGATATTGTTGTTTCAGCTGGTTTTTATTTGTGTTTTGTCTAGACTTTTTTAAACTCCCTTTTTAGAATATATCTTTGGAGTTGTAATTTTTTTGATGTGGATGTTATATTCGTTGGTTTATTTGCATGTGGATTTTATCGCTTGTTTTTAATATTAGTTTATGTTGGTATTGTTGCGGTTTTGGTTTTCATCTTGCGGATGAACGCCATTTTCTTTGACTCCTACTGCTAATATGGTGTTCATCTCCCTAATGAACACCACTTTCCACGCTTCTACTGCTAATGTAGTTTTCATCCCCCCCTCTTGACGCCACTTTCCTTCCCTCATCCAAGCAATACTATCCAATCTCTTTACAAAATCATTAATAAAACAATTCTTAACTCTATTTAAATTCTAAATATTATGGTAAACTTACAAATAATTATTTTATAGACAGAAAGAAGGTTACATAAATGATTCGAGAACTTACAGAGAAAGATCATTCCATTGTCATGGAATTTTTGTTCCAGAATCCTTCAATCAATCTATTTATTATTGGCGATATTGAAGCGTTCGGCTACCATGCAACATTCCAAAAGCTTTGGGGAGAATTTAAAAATGGGGAAGTAACTGCAGTTCTGCTAAAATACTTTGAAAGCTATATATTTTATTGTCAAGATAAGGACAATTTTGATGTAAACGGCTTTGCTACAATTATGTATTCTAATAACAAGCCTGTTACCTTGTCTGGTAAAGCTGAGTTAGTGGAGAGATTTGAAAATCACCCTAACATTACATTAGGAAAGAAAAGAGTCACATATTTTGCACAATGTGGAACAAAAAGAGAATTACAAGCAACCGAAACAATCAAAAACGCAACGATTGTTGATATTGACAGAATTGTAGCATTACAGCATTCCATCGATGAATTTAGCACGACAGATGAAACAAAAGAAATGTTAAAAAAAGCAATTGAATTTAAAACCGGACGCACATATTTTCTTGAAAATGATAGAGGAAATATTATTTCAACTGTTTCAACTACAGCCGAAAATTCCCAATCGGCAATGATAGTCGGTGTATGCACACACAAAGATTATCGGAATAATGGGTATGCTAGTAAGTTAATGACAGCACTTATTAATGATGTATTAGCTGAAAAACAATATGTCTGCTTGTTTTATGACAATCCAGAGGCAGGAAAGATTTATAAAAAAATCGGATTTGAAGATATTGGATTATGGACGATGTATCGTTAAATTATAAATAACAACAAATCCCTTTTGCTGATGTTAAAAAGCAAAAGGGATTTCTCAGTAATTTCCTATTAATTTTATAAGGCTGTTTTCGTAAAGTTTGTTGCGATTACCCGCAGCCGGAATACACTTCGCTTTCCGTGGGGCTAAGCTTAAGCCTCCGGGGTCTCAGACTGTCTCGCTAGTCCCACAGGATTCTTCATGTATTCCGGCTGCTAATTGTTTCCAACTAATTCTTTTTTTCCTATTGAAAAAACAATAATCCTTTAGAAAACAGCCTTTTATAAAAATAAGAACATCAATTTCCCCACTGATATGCTTATCTCCACTACTTAAGCAGCAATTCTAAATCTGTAAAAAGGGAAATGATTTTCTGTAAATGTCTCCATTCTTTTGATTGTATATTTACTAAATCAACAGTGTAAGAGGCATTTACAGTAACTAACCGAACTGTACATTTAACTGAATCAATTCCCAAGAGCTCTTCTTCCCAATTCCAAATTTTCAATCGATATAATTCCATCTTTAAAGCATCGTATTCGTATGGCTCGATTTTATTAAAAACTGGTGGAATGACAATTGGAAATTGACTCCATTCTTGAATTAAATAATTGTGAAGGTCAAAATCGATATGAATACTAAAAGAGTGTTCTTGATTAACCTTATATTCAACAATTAATTTTGTAATTTCTTTATCTGGATGAATCGATACAATATCATCACAAACCTCGAATAAGTCTTTCTTGCGAGAAAGGACAGACTTAATGGAGGACATTGAAATCGGTGTATCATCCTCTCCTAAATAGCGATTTAATTCATTATAAATGACGGAAAGGGTTGTTGGTCCATTAAGCTGCAAAACATCAATTATTTTTTCATACAAAGTATTCATCCGTTTTTCCTCCACTATTTAAATCGATGTATTGATAACTGTTTGTCTCTTTATCTTAAAGCAATATCCAATAATATTCCACAGCTAGTTTTGCTAAATAATGGATAGATAGGTTAAAACGAAAAAGTCCGAATGCTATTAGGATAACTGCTCTTTTTGTCCACCAGTTAAGCGCAGCATTTCTTCAAAAATAACATTACTCATTTTTTTATAACCCGCTGAATTTAAATGAATGCCATCATCACTAATAAAATCAGCAATATTCCCAGCTTTTATAAGAGCTGTTCTTACATCAATGCTAGGAAGATTTAATTGTTCAATTAAATTATTCAAATGAAAATTATATAAACTATGCCAATGTTCAATGCCTCCACAGCAACTTATCCAATGACTAATGGTTGTCCCATATCGATCAGCAATAAACTTATAATAACGTACTGGATCGAGCGGTGGTAATGTTAACAAAATTGGCGTGATATTAGATTGTTTCATTTTCGCTACCATATTGCCGATATTTTCAATGTATTGATTAATTGGCACAATTGGATCGTGGTTACTATCAGGATTTTCCGCCACTTCCTGCCATTTAAAATTGCAATCATTTCCGCCAACATTTAACAATACATAATTTGGTTCTTCTGAAAGAACATCTTTCTCCAATCGTTTCATTAATAAATCAGAATTATCATTAAACACACCTTTATTTAAAATAATGGTGTCTTCTGGATTCCTTACAGAAAATAATTTTTCAAGTATAGCGGGATAATTATCTTTAATGATTCTTACCCTACCTTTTACAAAGGAGACACCCCTTGTTAAGCTATCTCCAAAACAGATGATTTTCATTTAGCATCCCTACTTTTTTTCATTCAATTACTATAATTTATTATAACAGAAAAAAGGTTGTGCGAAAAAAATTTCGATTGTAACAAATTTTTCATAATTATTCTAAATAAAAAGGCTGTATCCAATTAATTTGGATGACAGCCAATATGATTCTTCTTAAGAGTTTTGTATATCGAGTACTTTATCTTCTTCTTTCTCCTCTTTAGGAGTAGCCTGATTTGTTGTACGTAGCGGGATTTCTTTTAAGAAAAACACTAATAAAAAGGCTACCACTAATACGATTGTACCTGTTAAAAATACAGTTGATAACGTATCACCTAAAGCGTCTCTAATACCCTCAATCATTTTTGTAAAAATCGGTTGAACATCTGCAGGTAGACTTGCTTCTGTTTGTTCAAGTAATGGCTTATTCATTAGAGCTTGCGGATTTGCAAAGCCAACAATTTGTTCAGTAATCTTAGGATCAACAGTTGCTAAATCTTTTACTACTGAAGAATTTTGCATCGTATTCTCCAAGTTTGTTTTTAAATTGTTGGACATAACTGTTCCCATTACTGCAATCCCGATTGTACCACCTAGGTTTCGGAATAGCTGTGTAGAAGCAGTTACTACACCTAATTCTTTATGAGACACAGCGTTTTGTGTTGCAATCGAGAATACCGGCATTCCTATACCAAGACCTATGCCAAATACTATCATACTTAAAATAGCCATTGGTACACTATTCATAAAGATCATAATCGCCATACCAGCTATCATCGTTGGTACTCCAATTAATGCAAAGCGTTTATATTTCCCTGTTTTCGAAATTAATTGACCAATGATAGTACTTGAAATAACCATTACAATAGACATTGGCATTGTTACATAACCAGCATAAGTCGGTGAAATACCTAAAACTCCTTGAACGAAGAACGAAAGATAAATCATTGCACCCATCATCCCAAAGTTCATAATAAAGCCTATTATATTTGAAACAGTAACGATATTATTTTTGAATAAATGTAACGGTAATATTGGATTTTTCGCATTTTTTTCTACCAACACAAATACAATGGCGAAAATGATACTAGCAGCAATTAATCCAAGGATTTGAACAGATCCCCATGCATAATCTGTTCCTGCCCATGAAAAAGCTAACAATAATGGCACAATTGCAATCGTCATAAAGAACGAACCAATATAGTCGATGCTTTGTTTGCCGCTACCCTCTACTTTAGGGAATAATACCATAATCATTCCAAATGCGATAATACCAATCGGTAAGAAGATCCAGAATAGCCAATGCCAATCTAGGTGATCCACTAAATATCCACCTAATAGAGGTCCAAGCACACTGGAAAAACCAAATACTGCTGTTAATAAGCCCATCCATTTTCCACGCTCGCGTGGCGGGAATAAATCTCCAACTGCTGTGAAGGCTGATGATTGAATTATTCCGGCTCCAATCCCTTGAATACCACGGTATGCGATAAATTGAAATACATCATTAGAAGTACCCGTTAAAAAAGCACCAACCATAAATAATAAAATACCAATCAATAAGAATGGCTTACGGCCATACATATCAGATAGCTTTCCAACTAAAACGGTAGCAATAGTGGATGTAAGCATATAGATATTGATCGTCCATGTATAATAATCCATACCATCTAGTATAGATATAATTTTTGGCATTGCAGTACTTACGATTGTTTGGTTAATCGCTGCAAAAAACATCGCTGCCATTATGGCAATCATAATCGACAGTTTTTTCTTTTGTGTTAAATGTTCCATTGCATTCTCTCTTTTCTTTATGAAATTATTAGAAATTCTCGTTTAATAGCTTGAAAATTCGTTTTAAGTGTTGAATATCTTCCTCCGTTAACTTTCGGAAATGTTCCTTCATCTTATACTGCTGCTCTTTTTTCATATTATTTACTATCTTTCTTCCCTTATCGGTAATAGTAATATTGACCACTCTTCGATCAGTCTTTGATCGATCTTTAGTAATATAATCATCGGCCAATAATTGATCGGTAATAGTGGTAACTGCAGCATTTGTAATGTGTACGCTTTTCGCAAGATCTGAGACATTTTGGGCGCCTTCTTTTTCTAAATGAAAAAGAAGTTTATATTGTGTAATATTTAAATCATTGCTATTTTTATTAAAATCACTTGTTAAATTTTTTATAAATGTGCCAAACATTGCTGCGACTTCAAAAAGCTCTTCGCCATTATGCACTTATCCCCCGTCCTTTCTGTAATTAATTCACAAATAAATAATTAAGAAGTTAATTATTAAGCAATAAATAATATATAACTTAATTATTTACATGTCAATTATTATTTTTATGTTTGTGGCAAATTCTTTTTAGACTATATGAGGAAGGGGACTTCCCTTAAGATGATTTGCTCGTTAACTAAGTTTTTTAGTACATAGACAGAGAAATTCACCGTTACGGAAAAACAAAAAAATGTCTTATTTAACCATCGATTAGAAGCGGGATGTTTATCCCTCTCCATCAATAAATTAAATAAGACATAACGAATTTTATTTAGTTTTAAAAGGGTTTTTCCATTCCATTAAAACTGCGTGATTCATTGAATCTTCGTCTTCCAAATATTGTGGCAATATGGTAACAGGTGTTCTTCCACACCGCAATAAAAACGTAATAACAGGATCTTTTACATGACCTGCGAGAACCTGCTCCAAATATTCCTCTGGGGAGAGCTCCTTTCTATACCTTTTATAGCCAGGCATCCTTCCCCCTCCAAGTAATCGGTCTAATCTTAATTCAATAGTTAAGTAATAAGCATGTTGCAAAAGTATCTTTCCAAAACCGAGTTTTCGGAATTTTGGGCGAATGCTGATATCCACCACATATAAGGCATCTCCATGTTCATCATTTGTAGTAATATATCCATTGTCCGTTATTTCTTCCCATGTATGATGAGGCTGATTTGGATTATAAGCGACTTGAAGACATGTTAAGGAACCTGCAAGCTCCCCATCCACTTCCACACAGATTGCTCCTTCAGGAAAATGAGAAAGATGACTAGACAATTGCTCAACATTCCACCATAGCTCCTCTGGAAATGGTGGTGGGAAGCATTCTGATTGAATAGCAATTAATTCGTGAAAATCTTTTTCCAGATAATTTCTGACCGTACATGGAATTGGCTGACCTGTGTCAAAAAGATAAAATTCACTATGAAGCGTCATAATTAGCCTTCCACGGTAGAATTCCAGTCAGGATAAAGATCTGTTCTTCTATCTCTCCAAGTTGTTACAGAACCTTTTTCTCTTACTTCATACAATAAAGACAAATCAAGGTCCGCTGTTACAACCATATCATTATTAAGCTCACCCTCTACAAGAATTCCTTTTGGTGGAAACGGGATATCATTAGGCGTAATGACTGCTGCCTGCCCAAAATTTGCACGCATAAAGTCAACATTTGTAAGCGTGCCAATTGTTCCAGTTACTACAACATATACTTGATTTTCAATTGCTCTTGCATGGCAAGTATAGCGTACACGATGAAAACCGTGGCGATCATCCGTACACGATGGGCAAAAAATCACATCTGCTCCTTTTGCCTTTGCCATACGAACGATTTCAGGGAATTCAATATCATAACAAGTTAAGATGGCAATTTTTCCTTTCTCTGTATCAAATATGCGAAAGGAATCCCCTTTTTCCATATTCCATTCATATTCTTCTGTAGGCGTGATATGAAGCTTTGCCTGCTCTTCTATTCTTCCATCTGGATAAAATAGATGTGCTACATTATACAATTTCTCTTCTCTGCGAATGACATGAGTTCCACCGATAATATGCATTCCAGTTTGAACAGCAAATGACCTGAATAAATCTTGATATTGATCTGTAAATCCAGGTAGTTCATTAATCGTTAATGCGTTCGTCTCATCTCCCATTGATAAAAGCTGTGTTGTAAAAAATTCAGGAAATAAAACAAATTCCGCACCAAATTCACTTGCTGTTCGAACATAATGCTCACATTGTTTTGCAAATGCTTCAAAAGACTTAATGTTTTCTAATTTATACTGTACGGCAGAAACTCTTATTTTCATTTTCCATCTCCCTTTATATAGCGTATTTTTTTATCCCCAACCCAATGTTTCAACTAACCATCACTGGGATTTAAAAAAAGATCTTCCTCTGATGACAACTGCACTATATCCCGATTAACGGGTAATATCACTTCTAATGAATTAGAAGTGTTTTTTATTAAAAAAAGAATGTTTCAAAATAAGATTATGAGTTATTTTTCTATATTTTTCAATGGTTTCACATCAAATTTTTTTATGAATTTTCTTTTTATACTTATGTTCTGAAAAGTGAAGTTGTTCATATTATTTTATAATCGATCATTGTTTACATTACACCAAAAAAAGGAATAGAAAAGTAGCTGGAGATTTAAGGAGGGAAATGAATTTGATTGTTTTTATTTATGCTTTCCTTGGTTTGATTTTGATAGAAGAACTAGTAGTTATCGGGCTAAAAAGATACATAAATGGATCGTTTAGAATGGAAACATATTTCCGTCATCTTTATCAAACATACAAAGTAAGAGCTGATTTAAAAAAAGTGAGTTAAACCCTGGTTTCTGAACGAAATCAACAATGAAAAAAATAGCCAAACTACCTTATCAAGTAATTTGACTACCATTATTTAAAGATTGCTCGTTGGCAATCTTTTTTACTTGCTTTCGTTCATTTCATTTAATGATTTTACTGCGAGCTGTTCGATTGTCATATCGTCCATTGGTGGATTATGTAAGCCTGCTCGTACGTCTCGGTAGTATCTTTGTAGTGGGCTTTTTGCGGACAAGCTACGTGCACCGACAATGCGCATGGCGATATCGACTACTTCGATTGCTATGTTTGTTACAACTAATTTCACTGCACTTAATTCTGGAAGAAGATGAGATTGCTGTTCTACAGATGATTCATCCCATTTTTTACTTACAGAATATAAAAAGTGTTTCGCTGTTTGCATTTTCAATTCCATTTCCCCAATTTTTGCTCGTACACTTGGGATATCGCTAATGGTTCCGTTTATACTATTTGGAGAATAATTTTTCGCAAAAGTCACTGCTTCCGTTTGTGCAGCTCCTGCGATTCCTAAATAGCATGCTGGAATATGCAATAGCCATGGATTAACTTTTTTCCGTCTTTCCAATTTTTCCACAAAATAATGTGCAGGAATTTCTACTGCTTCAAAATACACATCATTGCTTCCAGTACCCCTTAAAGCAATGCTATCCCATGTGTTTTCTATGCGTATTCCATTACAATCCTTTGGTATCAAAAAATTGCCTACTTCGTCTGTACCCTTGATAGATGCAGTAACAAGAAAAAAATCCAATACAGGAGACATCGTGGTAAAGGATTTATGTCCATTAATCACCCAATTTTCTCCATTCTTTTCGGCAGTAGTTTGTGGTTTTCCACCTCTTGTTGGACTTCCTGTTTGTGGCTCTGTTGCGGCACCATTTATTAATGCACCATTTAGCAATTGGTTATAGACTTCTTTAAGCGTCTCCTTTTGCCAGTTTGCCTCATACATATTTCTAACAACGCCCATATGCCATCCGATAGATAAGGCAGTAGATCCATCCCCTTGTGCAATTACCTCTTGGAATCTTACTAATTCATACAAAGAAATTTCTTGTCCGCCAAACTCTTTAGGTATTGTTAAGGTTGTGTAACCAGATTGCTGCAATTCCTTCATGTTTTCAAAGGGAAAAGATCCATTTTCATCAACTTCCTTTGCTCTCTCAAAAAAATTTCTACTTAATTCAGAAAGCTTACTTACTCTTTTTATGAAATCTTTTTCTTCATTAAAAAAATCAGTCACTATACCGACATCTCCCTTATCAGTTCATTTATAAAGCTATCATAGCATTATTTCCATTGACTGATAAGCAAAATGCAATGTCAGCATTATAGAAAGATACTTAGCTTCTATTTATGATATTTGTTCTATTTTCCATGCCCGGTGGTTCCTCTGTATAGCCTTTTTTGGCCATTAACTCTGCCCCATGTACCCCATAATCATAAATTTGCGTAATAAGGGGGATAAAGGTTGCCGATAAGTCCTTCCGCAAACTAAATGTTGTTCCAATAGCATTACTGCCTAGTCCAAAACTACAAAACAAACTAATGATATACAACATTAATTTGTCTGAAAAGGGAGCAATGGTAGAAACGGTTGGGCTTCCTACCCAGGCTATCGGAACTTGAATATCATCATCCATTAATTTTTTCGAAAGCTTCGTAATAATTTTCTTGGAAAGCTCTTTTCCTTGTGTGAAGAATTTTTTTATCTCTGGGTCTCTAGTTACTTGGGCAAACCCAGTAATTAATTGTTGTCCAATACTGTTGCTTTCAATGGATTGATAGAGAAAAGAAACTTCTACTGTATTTAACACTCTTTTATCCCCAAAGATACTATTTCCTTTTAAGTATTGTGTACTTACAACCATGTCCACTTGTTCTGGCATAGACACTTGTGGTGGACGGCTCAATGCACCCTTTTCAATTAAAAGCTCGGTGCACTCTTCATAACAATGCTGCGTTGTTACAGATAATTCTTGGAATAATTGAATAATGTCTTTTCGATAAGATCTTGCTAAATGTAATGCATGTAGTCCCATGCCAATTTCTGAAAGCATTCTCATTATTTGAAGAGAAAAAGTTGGTTGAAACAGTGGGGGTGCTTGTTTATTTACATCTTTCTCAGAAAATCCATTTGGAATTTTTGCTCCATCTGCTTTTAAAATTGTTTCAATTTTTTGTATCACCTTCGATAGTTTAAGCATATGGCTTTCATAATAGTTTTTTTCTTTTTTATCTTCATTAACAGAATGGAAATATTCTACCATTCGCAAAAACATCGTTTTTTCTTGATAAGTCATCCATAAAGTTGCGAGTTCGGATGATGTCAATATCTCTTTTTTATTCATACTGTACCCTCCAATTCATTCATAGTATTATTATTTGAAATGAAATAGAAATTATGAATAATAAAATTAATAAGTTGTGAACCATAAAACCCTCTGTAATCGATAGACAATATAGCGAAAGAAAGGTAATTTACTTTGTGTATCTACATCCCTTGTATATTCTGCACCATCATTTGTCCATAATCTTTGAAAGTAGGATTTCGTTTCTATCGCTACTTTTGTTTCTTTTTTGGCGATAATTTTAATGTCTGTTTCCAAGTTAAAATCATAAAGATTTCTACGCGTAAAATTAGCGGAACCACTAATAATGGTATCTGCTGTTTCTCTTTCTATTAGCATAATTTTCGGATGATATTGTTCTTTTCCTGTGTTATACCATTTAATATGAATATTTTTAGATACTTTTGATTTTCTTAGCTCTGCTACAACTGGAATATTGGGCAAGCCACTTTTTTTATTGCCAAAGGAATTTTGATTTGGATCCAATAGTAAATAAATATGCACCCTTCTCGCTGCCGCTGCTTTGATTTCATCGATAACATTTCGATCTGCTAAATAGAGGATTCCTATCCAAATAGAATCTTTGCTATCTGTTTTACTGATTTCTTCTAATACATGTTTGCCTATTTTCCCTTCTGTCAGTAATTGAATTTCTATCTGTGTATTTGTTTCAGGTTGTTTTGGGATCCGTGGCAAATGGAGATGTTCATTCAATCTAGCTCCACTCTCTTCACTTTCAAGTAAATCATTAATTATGTTTCCGTCAACACGAAAAGCTATGTTTGAATGATAGCCACTTGCATTATGAATATTCCCACTCGATATGATTGCAGCATTTTCCGTAATTAATAGTTTTCGATGATTTGCTTTTACGTTTAATAGTTCTAAATAGGATAGCACGGTAATCTTTTGCCCACTTTTTGCTAAAAGATTAGGTAAATGACCATTCCCATTTGTTTTCCCCCACTGTCCAAACATTCGCCAAAAAGCAGAATAAAGTGGATTAGAATCTCGCAGCTTCTTTACATTTGTTTCGATAACTTTAATACCTATTTGTTTTAAATCATTTAATTCCTCTGATGGATAGGAACCATAGATTGTATTGATTTTATCCGTTAATAAAACAATACTAATGGAAGGATTATCCGTTTTTTTCTTTATTAGCGCTTTTGTAAATTCTTCTACTAAGGGTGGATAGACTTGGTCTTCATTTGTATCTTTATTAAATAAAAACATATCCACTACTATAAATTTCTTCGCTTGTTGAATGTCCTTTAGCATCGTATGAAACACTTCATGTTGAACAACTCTTTTATTCTGTTTATTTTTGTAGGTGATGTCTGTTAATAGCTCAATATCTTCTACTTGATGGATAGCTCCCTCTACTGACATCCCAATTGGAAGAGGTTTTTTCACATGATAATATATAGTACTACTATATATAATGATAAAAAGCAGGAATAAAATACCAACTATCCGTTTCATCATTTTCCTCCCCATTTGCTTCATTTCTAAAGCGGTTTTCGTTGTTAAAGACTTGCCATTCACTTTTCACGGGGCTAATTCTCAAAATCAGTGATTTATGGTTGCTTAATATCTATTTAGTTTTTGCAATAATAGGAAGGATAATCATCTGTGGATGTAGAATATTTTTTTGAAAAAATGATGAGTTTTCGCAAATACATGATACAATATAAAAGCAAAAAGCATTTACATAGGTGAAGGAGATTACGAAAATTGATTATTGGACTATTAATTATACTCGCTTATTTAATTGGATCTATTCCTTCTGGACTAATAATAGGCAAAACCTTTTACAATAAAGATATACGAGAACATGGTAGTGGGAATTTAGGCGGTACCAATTCATTTCGAGTTCTTGGCAAGAAGGCAGGCTTTGCGGTAACAATTTCCGATATATTGAAAGGGACAATCGCAACATTGTTGCCAATACTTGCTACTCTTATATGGAACATTGACATAGAGATAAACCCGCTAATTTTTGGGATATTTGCAGTAGTTGGTCATATGTATCCAGTATTTGCTGGTTTTAAAGGTGGAAAAGCAGTTGCTACGTCTGCTGGCATTCTTCTTGGTCATGAACCACTTTTATTCCTTATTATTTTAGCGGTATTTTTTCTTACACTATATATATCAAAATATGTTTCTTTATCTTCTATGGTTGCTGGTCTCGCGGGACTTATCTATTCCCTTATCCTTTGGGACGATAAACTATTAATTTTTATTCTCGCCGTTCTAACGATTTTTGTAGTTTATAGACATCGTGCCAATATAAAGAGGATCATTAATAAAACGGAGCCAAAAGTAACCTGGCTATAAAAAGGACCGATTTCGGTCTTTTTTTTATTTTACAAGTTTAATTTGACATTAAATGATTTATTTCGTCATACCTTTTACTATAATCGTTAAAGGGGCGAATAAGGATGACCAATCATACTGTAAATTACAAGAGTACTATTGAAGTTGCAGAAGACTTTGAAAATAAATTAGAAATGGTGGAAACGAAACTTCAGGAACAAAAAGCAAATATGGAGCATTTAATCGAATGTCTACAATCCTTAACTCTTTCTACAACCTATAGTGAAAATATAGCCAAAATGGTTTGTAGCATAACACATGAAGTACGTAACCCGCTTACGTCTATTAGCGGATTTTTGCAACTAATAAAACAAACAAATAATCTTCATTCCATTCATCAATACACGGATTTAGCACTAAGTGAATTAACACGAGCCAATGACTTAATTACCGATTTTTTAAATTTATCTAAATCTCAATCAAAGGAAAGTCACCCACTATCTATAAATAAATTAATCAAGGAAATGTCTTCTGTTTTTAAGAGCGAAGCAAATTTAAAAGGAATAATCTTACATATTGACTTAATATCAGACGAACCATCATGTATAATCCATGAACAGCATCTTACCCAAGTAATCGTTAATGTTGTAAAAAATGCCTTTGAAGCAACGGAAGCAAATCATTCATCCAATCAAAAAGAGGTGGTTATTCAAACAAAAGTTTCTAGGGACCATCTCTTGGTTATAGTAAAAGATAATGGATGTGGCATGACAGAGGAACAGCTGAATCATTTATATACTCCGCTTAAAACGACGAAAAAAAATGGAACCGGCATGGGCCTTTATGTCTGCAAAAAGCTGATTGAGAAATATAATGGTACTATGAAGGTCCAAAGTGCTATAGAAAAAGGGACAACCATTACCATACAGCTGCCATTCTACTTTTTAAAGGAACAATAACTTCCTTTGTGATAGAGTACAGTGGCAGAAAAAAATCAATCAATTCCTTGTTCTTTACTTACAAATGTATCAATATTTGTTATGCTATTATTTGTAAAGTGATTTTAAAATTGTTTTAAAGAGGCTGATGATGAATAAAAGAAAAATAATCTACATGTTCTTCCTGATTGTTGCATTATGCATACTAGTGAGTGTGGGGATGTCAAAGTTTTCCCCTTCTACCAGCAAAGAATCTCATTCTATTTCAGGTAGAAACATTCATGAATTAGCAAAAGAAGAAAATAAAAAAATTACATTAGCAGCTATTGGCGATATACTTATCCATGATCGAGTCTATAATGATGCTCGAGAAGGAGATTATTATAATTTTGATAAAATGTTAGCTAATCTATCCAGTGAATTAAAAAAACCTGATTTATTGCTTGCAAACCAAGAAACAATTGTCGCTGGAGAAACGATTGGGTTATCTGGCTATCCTACTTTTAATAGTCCCCACGAAATTGCCGATACCATAAAAAAAGCAGGTGTTGATATTGTTACTACTGCAAATAATCATGCTTTAGATCGCGGAGTAAAAGCGCAAAAGCTTTCCATTGATTATTTAAATCAAATAGATCTTCCCCATGTTGGAACCTATTTAAATAAAGATGATCAAGATAAGATAGTTGTTTTAGAAAAAAATGATGTCAAGATTGCTTATTTAGCTTATACCTACGGTTTAAATGGGATTCCCGTTCCAAAAGGAAGCGAGTATATCGTTAATGTAATAGATAAAGAAAAAATGAGTAACGAAATTCAACGGGCCAAAAAAGTTGCAGATGTTATAGTAATGGCAGTTCATTGGGGTAACGAATACGAGCGTTATCCATCTAATGAGCAAAAAGAATTGGCACAGTTTTTTATCGATGAAGGTGTTCATATTATTTTCGGAAGTCATCCGCATGTTCTTCAGCCAATCGAATGGCTAGAAGGAAAGAATGGGCAAAAAGGTTTAGTTGTTTATTCGTTAGGGAACTTTTTATCTGGACAGGATGAAGAATATCGAGATATCGGTGGAATGGTAACTATTACGGTGAATAAACTGCAGAGAGGAAATTCGACTACTATTACATTGGATCAGCCTACCTTCTATCCTACCTTTGTTGCAAGTAAGAATGAAAGCAATTATATCATGCATCCATTGGTTACTTCAGAAGAAGCCGTTGATAAATATGGTGCTTCTATTTATAAAAAAATAATGGATCATATGCTAATAGAAGGACAAGCAGAGTAAAACCAAATGCAATTATTCGATAATTATAATAGAATCCTTTATAATTGAAATATACCAATAGTAATAGATTGCTTCCTTAGCATTTAAGGAGCAAAATTCATAAGAGGTGTGAAAACATGAAAATTGTGATTAGTGATAAAGCTGCCGAATGGTACAAGGATGAAATGCTGTTAAAAGATGGAGACTTTATTCGTTTCTTTGCTCGTTACGGCGGATGCAGTACAGTGCAGCAAGGTTTTTCTTTAGGAATTTCCAATGAACAGCCTGTAAATATTGGCGTAGAAACGGTAAAGGATGGAATTCATTATTATATAGAAGAAAAAGATTTATGGTATTTTGATGATAAAGATCTATTTGCAGATTTCAATGAAGTAGCAAACGAACCAGAATATCGTCACGCATAGTAAGTTTTGAGCTAATGATAAAATACCTAAAAAACAGCGAAAAGGTAAGTTTCTCTCACCTTTCGCTGTTTTAATTTTGGTTATTTCAAAAAATAAGCTCGATATAATAAGCGATTCTGTATTGTTTATAGTTTGAACATTTTCCATTCCATACATTTACGCTTTAGAAAGTAGCATTCAAAAATCTATTTTAAACGCTCGGAAATACCCTCTTCTTTCAAAATTTTCTTTTGTGTATCACCCAATAAGTCAAAATGAGAATAGCCATCTTTCCGATAATGGATCCATTCTTCCTTTAACCCATACTTTTCGCCCCAGCTTTTTAACTTTTTTATATCGGAACATCCTACTTTTGTAACTGTCTTACAATCTGGGAAGCGATCATCTAACCAGTAATGAGTTAAAAATGCAATTTCCCCATTATCTATTCTTCTTTTCCACTCTGTCAGCTCTTGTCTTTTTAATCCAAAGGCCATGAAAGTAATCTCCTTTATATGGCTTTACTTGTCTGTTGGTTGCTTTTTAATTTCTTCATATTTATGAAACCATTCGGGAAAAATCTTCTTAAAAGGTTTCGGTCTAAATGTTTCCTTCGATACGATAATATGTGTCGTAGTTCCTTCCACACAGATTTCTTCATTCTGGTTGATAATCTGATATCCGTAAACTGTTTTTATCCCATCATTTGTTTCCACCCAAGTTTTAACCTTTGCTTGGTCTCCATAACGTAACGGCTTTTTATACATTGCATAGACATCATAGACTGGTGCAAAATACCCTTTATTTTCCATTTCTAAATAATCATAGCCAATGTCCTCAATTAGCCCTGTTCTACCTCTTTCAAAAAATTTAAGATAATTCGCATGATATACAACACCCATAGCATCTGTGTCTGCATAATATAATTCAATGTCTCTTATTGAAATAAAAAAATTATCCATTTGTTTCATACCGTCCTATTCTTCGATTTTCCGTTTATATCCTTGTAAAACATTTTCTATATCTTCAGCAATCAGTGTAGAAACATCTGCTTCCATTCCTTGCTCTAATTGCTCGGACAGTCGTAATGCTTGTAATTGCACTGCTTCATCGATAATATTAGTGGCAAATCTTCCATTTCCTTCAGTCGAAACTTTAGGCAGTTGATTCTTTAATATGGAGATAGCTTCTTCTGATAACGAATAATCATATTTCGCTGCATACATTTTCATTATGTCAATCAATTCCTCCGCTACATAATCAGCAAAATGGATAAACTTTTTAAACCTAGAAGTTAAGCCAGGATTGCTTTGTAGTAATGCAGTTATTTCATTTGGGTAGCCAGCCAGGATTACAACTAGATTCTCATTATGCTTTGTCATTTCCATCACTAATGTATCTATGACCTCTTTACCAAAATCTTGTCCACCATTTCCTAATAAGGAGTAAGCCTCATCAATAAATAACACGCCACCAAGTGCTTCTCTAATTTTTTTTCTCGTTTTTATAGCAGATTGACCTACATATCCCGCTACAAAGTCTGCCCTGCTTGTTACAACCAAGTGTCCTCTCTTTAAGATTCCACAATCTTTAAGGAACTGAGCATATAATTTCGCAACAGTAGTCTTTCCAGTACCTGGATTCCCTGTAAATACAGCATGTAGTTGTATGGGCAAATTCTTTTGCGCCTTCTTTTGTCTTAATTGCTGAACCTTTACAAATGCTATAATTTTCTTTATTTCTTCTTTCACTTTCGATAATCCGATTAGTTCATTTAATTCTGTCGCTGGATTGATTGGTTTTTCCTTGTCATCACTAACAAAATCCGATTCTTGTAGCAATGTATATTTTAAGATTTCTTGTTGATTTGATTTACGGGAACCTTTGCTAAATATGGCATCAAGAACAATATTGCGAACAGCTCGAGCGTTTCCAAAGCTTTCATCCACTTGTTCCCTCTCAAGTCTTTTTAATAATGCTTTTTTACCATCTTCTGTCATAACATAGTCATTACTCGAAGCCATTCTTTCACCAATTGCTAATAATTCACTAGGTGTATAATCAGGTAAATGAATCATATTAGAGGCTGGAAAACGACTTCTTAACCCATGATTACCATCTAGGAATTGACGCATTTCCTCTGGGTAGCCTGCTAAAATAACAGCAAACTTACCACCAAACTCAGACCCTGTCATTAAGGAAACAAGCGTATCAATTGCTGTCTGGCCATAATCATTACCAGATTGTCCCTCACGTTTTAAGCTATAAGCTTCATCAATAAACAGAACGCCGCCAACTGCTTGTTTAACAACAGAACGTACATTTTCTTCTGTTTGTCCCATATAGCCACCTATTAATTGGGATCGATCTGTTTCTACAACCTCTGCGCTAGGCAATACACCTAGTTCATGATATATCTTGGCCATTAGACGGGCAAGCGTAGTTTTTCCAGTACCTGGATTACCTGTAAAGATCATGTTTAGACTTAATTCATCCTGAATCATATAGCCTAATTTTTTTCTTGCTTTTTGGTAGCTTAAAAACTGATAAAAATCCTGTACTCTTTTTTTTACTGTTGCAAGACCGACCATTTGCTCAAGTTGCTCTAACGAGGAAAGTGTCGTCTGTTTTTCTTCCTTTTCTTCTACAAAAAGGCTTGCCCATTCCTTTTTAAGTTCTTGAAGCTCTTCTATTAACGTTTTTACACTTTCATAGTAAATCGATGTATGAAACACACCACTAATAGATTCGGCATACTCTTCAGCAGATTTCAATAGCTCAGACGTTTTCTCAATCACTATTTTTAGCGTTTGTTCAATGGTTTCATATTTCGCAACTGCCTCTTTATTATCGTAAACAGTAGCATTTATTCTCTGTTTCTTAATATGTGCCACTTCATCTTCCATTTGCTCTAAAAATGCGCGACAATTATTTATATATTGCTCTGCAATTTTGCGTTTTGCTGTTCGATTATCGGTTTCGCGAATATTAGGGAAGACAAGCTGATCGAGCAAGTGGCTGAAATTCTTCCAATCATATTGGGAAAGATATTTAAGAGCCATTGTATTGTCTGGGTTTAGCTCAATAGCTTTGTTTAACCATGCGACCGCAATTGTATCCTTTTGATTCCCATGCACCCTGGATAATGCCGCTATCGTTAATAATTGGGAAATTTCTTTTCCATTCTGTGCTTCATTTAGCGTTTGAATCGCATCTAAGATTTTTTTTTCATTTTCTACGAAACCATGCTCTTCAAACTCTTTCTCTAACAGATAAATTTCTTGATCTTTTATATTTGGTTTTACTTGTTCGTTATTCATATGTTCACTTCACTTAATAAATTTAGGATATACCTTTTTAATACTAACATATTCCTTTATTTTCGTTAATGATTATGTACCTTTCTCATAGGATTTATCTTAGTAAAGTACCTTTCATCCCTAATATCATTAGTACAAGCATTTTTTCCTTTTTTCCGTCAAAAATAAAGACAGCAATTACTCATTCTTTTCATCAAAAAAATGAGTGATTGCTGTCTAATTATGGTTTATATTTTGAGGAGACAATTATTCCCCTTTTGTTTGAATTACTTGAGCATGTTGTCCTGATTTATCTTGCATTTGCTTTCCTTTGTTTCCACCAAAGCTTCTTGATTTTGTCCCAATATGGCTTGGTACAAAGTGTTTGCTATCTTTTTTAGGATTACTCATCTAATCAACTCCTTCTTTTATATTTTGTACAAAAGTACAAGCAGAATAGATGGTAATTTCTAGATTTTAATATTAACGAGCTTTTTTCAAATGCTTTCTTTCTAATCGTTCTTCAATTTTTTCAATTGCTTCTCTATCCTTTAATAATTGCATTTTATTCTCTAATACTAATTCTTGAAATGAACGTTTGCGAGGTTTTCTCATGGCTCATTCTCCTTTATAAAAAATTTGTATTATCATATTTCCCAATAAGTAAAATAATTATTACATGAAAAGAAATAATTTTTGAATCTATTTGAAAAGTTTTTGTTTTCTGATAATTAAAACAAGGGGTGCACTCCTTATTACTACATTTGTAATTATAGTATATCACCAGCAGTTTGTAAAGCGCTTACATGCTAATTTATATTATTTTCATTATTTTTTACTTTTTGTCAATTCTCTCATTTCTTTGAGGGTTAACATCGTAAAATGCTTATGGATGATATCTCCTTCTCTATTTAGGAAATAGGTGGTTGGTATACTAAGTATATGATATTGATTAGCAACCATATCTTTCTTGTCCATTAAAACTGGAAAAGTTAATTTTCTCTCCTGGACAAATTGTCTAACCCCTGCTTCATTTCCGCCATCAACATTTACAGCAAGGACAACCCAATCATTTTGTTTTTCCTTTGAAAAGGTTTCTATATCAAGCATTTCTTTTTTACACGGTGGGCACCAGGTTGTCCAAAAATTGATCATAACAAATTTACCTTTAAAATCGGATAACTCTACTTTATTTCCATTAAGATCTTTTAATGTAAAATTTGGAGCTTTGTCTCCAATGTTTAAACCATTCTTAGCTAGCATAACATCATTTGGTGTTGTAATAATAAGCATAGCCATTAGCAGCATAAGGAAAAATACTCGTTTAGGTGACATAACAGCCTCCTTTTATAATTAAATGAATTGTAAAAGATAACTTTATTAAGTCTTTCTTATAGATTATCCCAAATTTTTTTATTTATTATATTGAGTGCGTAAAATTATTTAATTATTATAATAATTAAATTTCCATAATGGATCAGTTAAGCAAATGCTGTTGTTACCAAGTTAGCAATGTAATTAGCATACATACTTTAACATTCTTTATTTCGAAAAAAACAGCCCAATTAAATGGACTGTTTCTTCTTTTCATCATTTAGCACCTTTTATTGTTCATTAAAGGCTTCTGTTAAGACTGGTACGATTTGTTTTTTGCGTGACACAACACCTTTTAATAAAGCTGTGTTCGTTTCTAGCTGTACGTTAAATGCTTTTTCTACTGCCTGTGCTTTATTACCTAAAGCAACAGCAACAGAATCATTATTTAGAATATCTGTTACAACAAGCAGGAATAAATCTAAGCCTTTTTTAGCAATGATCGCTTGAATAGAAGATTCTAATTCTGCTTGTTTAGAAATTACATCATTTGTGTCAACTGCATTTACTTGGGCAATTTCCACTTTGTATGTACCCATTGAGAATTCTTTCGCATCAATGCTTAATAATTGATCAACTGTTTTGTCGCTTAGATCTGCACCGGCTTTAAGCATTTCTAAACCATACTCTTCCACATTTACACCAGCAATCTCTGCTAATTCTTTAGCAGCTTGTACATCTTGCTCTGTGCATGTTGGAGATTTAAATAATAATGAATCAGAAATGATTGCGGAAAGCATTAGCCCAGCAACTTCTTTCTTAATTTCCACATTATTTTCTTTATACATTTTATTCAAAATAGTAGCTGTACATCCTACTGGTTCTGCACGATAGTATAAAGGATCACTTGTTTCGAAGTTTGCAATACGATGATGATCAATAACTTCTAAAATTGTTACATCTTTAATGTCTTCCACACTTTGCTGAAACTCATTGTGGTCAACTAAAATAACAGACTTTGTTTCTGAACTTGCTTTTTCGATGAAACGAGGAGCTTCCTTTTTAAAATAATCTAAAGCGAACTTTGTTTCGCCGCTAATCTCACCTAGACGAACAGCTTCCGCTTCCACTCCAAGCTCTTTTTTTAATTCTGCATATGCAATAGCAGAGCAAATAGTATCCGTATCCGGATTTTTATGACCAAAAATCAATACTTTTTCCATTTAGCAAATCTCCTTATTACCATAATCTGATGACGTAATAACTAAAATCATACATCCCACTTTATTTTATCATAACTTACCAAAATTTAAAGAAAAGAACAGAAAAAAGAGGCGATTTTGCTTGGCATTTAATCACAATTTAATGTTTGAAAAGTAGAATGCCACACTAGCTAAACAACAGACCCCATTTATCTATACTTATAAAAGAAATAAATAAAACTGCAAACAAACTACCCATACAGGTGTTTATTTGCAGTCTAATAAGAGTTTGAAGCTCCTATTCTATTTAACTAGTATATTAGAATTTATATTGATAGTTTTCGATTTCCCAAGCATGAATTGTAGTACGGTAGTTATCCCACTCTTCTTTTTTAGCAGCTACATATTCAGTAAATACGTGCTCTCCAAGAGTTTTAAGACCAATTTCCCCAGCTTCAAGTTCTGCGATTGCAGCATCTAAACCACCAGGTAAGCTATCAATGCCAAGTTCTTCACGACGTTCATCTGTCATATGGAAGATATCTTCGTTAATTGGTGCTGGAGCCTTCAAGCCTTTTTCTACTCCATCTAATCCTGCAGAAGCAATAACAGCAAATGTTAGATAAGGGTTTGAAGATGGATCTGGACAACGAAGTTCAACACGAGTTGCCATTCCACGTTTTGCAGGAATGCGGATTAATGCTGAACGGTTGGATGCAGACCATGCTAAGTAACAAGGTGCTTCGTAACCAGGTACTAAACGCTTATAAGAGTTTACTAGCGGATTCGTAATAGCTACGAAATTTTTAACATTTTCTAATACACCAGCAATGAAAGAATATGCAGTATCAGATAACTCTAAATCATTGTTTGCGTCATAAAAACTATTGTCTCCATCCTTAAAGAATGACATGTTAACATGCATTCCAGAACCATTTATTCCAAATACTGGTTTTGGCATAAATGTAGCATGCAAACCATATTGAGCAGCAATTGTTTTTACAACCCATTTATATGTTGTAGCTAAATCAGCAGCTGTTAATACATCTGCATATTTGAAATTAATTTCATGTTGCCCTTCTGCTACTTCGTGGTGAAGTGCTTCAATTGTGAAGCCCATTGCTTTCAAAGTTTTGAAAATTTCCACACGAACTTTTTCCCCTAAATCTTTTGGTGATGGCTCAAAATAACCGCCTTTGTCACCTAATTCAGTAGTTGGATATCCATTTTCATCCGTAGCAAATAAGAAGAATTCTAATTCAGGTCCAACTGAAATCGTATATCCTTTTTCAGCTGCACGTTCAACAGTTTTCTTAAGAACATTTCGTGTATCGCCTTCAAATAAAGTACCATCTGGGTTTGTAACAGAGCAAAGGAAACGAGCTTCTGAATAACCTTCTGTTTCTGTCCAAGGTAATACTGCAAATGTGTTTAAATCTGGTAGTAAATAAGAGTCTGATTTGTTAATGGGAGAAAATCCTTTAATGGATGAACCATCAATCATGATTTTTCCTTCTACAGCATCATCTAATTGTTGTGCAGTAATAGTAATGTTTTTTAAAATGCCTTCAATGTCCACAAATTGTAGATGTAATAATTCTACACTTTTTTCTTTAACGATACTTTCAATTTTCTCTAATGTAAATTCAGCCATGTTAACTTACCTCACAATTCATGTTCTATTATCTAACTTGCTTTCATTATAAGGAATTATTTCTCTTAAAACAATGTTTTTTTATAATTTTTTAAAAATTATATTAGGTAGCGCTTTCATCCCTTTTCGTCGTTTTTCTCCTGTTATTGACACTATTCGCTAAGTGGATAAAGTAGGCATATGTCGAAATAATAGATTTGTATGATTCTTTTCCATATAGCTACTTTTGTAAGAATTAGTAAGCATAAAGTAAAGTGGATCTACCATCTGTAACTATTTCCACTATACTCTCTGTTGCGTAGTTAAACTATCCAGACCTTTAACGGCTGTTAAATAACCACCTACCCTCCCTTAACTCTTATAGTCATATTGTTTTTCCTATTTCACTTCTGAATTTCGTGTATTAAATAATTTTTATTATAAATTAATAAAATTCCGAATTTTTGTTATTTTATGTACTTTTTATCTTCTAATCTCTTGTTTTCTTTTATTTTTAAAGTTTTTTAATATTTCCCATTACGAAATAAATAGCTTATATTAATTGAAATAGCCTTTTTAAGAAAAGGAGTGACTTATTATCCTTTTAACAAGCAATGAACGCATTAGATAGTAAAGCTCTCTTTAATTTTTTTAAAATAATATATGGACGGTGGTAAACATGCATCTATTAAAGCAATTTTCATTTAGTAAAAGGTTCCCTGAAATAGAAGTTGTCGGTTCTGCTTTTGCAGGGAAACAAGATGATCTAATCCCTTTATCTTTTGGCTTTCCTGCACCAGAATCTCTTCCAGTTGATAAAATGACCGCAGCGACAGAAGCTGCAATGATTACACAAGGAAGACAAGCTTTGGCTTATAGTGGTGGAACTGGTCCTAAGAACATCCTAAATTGGATTAAAGAGCGATCTAAGCTGAGAGAAATTGAAGCAACAGAAAAAGAAATTATCGTTACTGCAGGAAGCTCCCAAGCGATTGATTTAATCACAAGAACACTCACAGATCCTGGTGATGAAATATGGGTAGAAGCACCAACCTTTTTTGGAGCCCTTAAAACATTTCGCTTAGCGGAAACGAATTTGCTTTCTTTTCCAATCGACGAACATGGCTTACGAGTGGATCTAGTCGAACAAGAGCTAATTCAACGGGTAAAAAATAATCTTCCTTTGCCAAAATTGATGTATATCATTCCAAATTACCAAAATCCAGGTGGCGTCAATTTATCTATTGAAAGAAGAAAACGCCTTGCTGAATTGGCTTATGAATACAATTTCTTTATTATTGAGGATGACGCCTATGTGGAGCTTTCCTTCAATAAAAACTACACTCCAGCTATTTATTCATTTGGACCTGAAAGAGTTATTTACTTAAGTACTTTTTCAAAGATAATCGCACCTGGCTTACGACTTGGTTGGGCAATTGGATTAAAAGAAATAATCGAAAAAATGCAAATTTTAAAAATAGATGGGTTAACAAGTGTGTATGTACAAGAAGTCACAAAGAATTTACTTGAACAAATAGATATGGATGAACAAATCAATAATTTGAATTCTATCTATCTTTCACGTAAAAACGCGATGGTTTCTGCGATAAAGCAACACTTTGGTGAAGATGTTTCCTTTCATGAACCACAAGGAGGTTTCTTTCTTTGGCTTACTTTCCCAGATGACATTGATACTAGTGAGTTTGTTGATGCCGCAATGCTGGCTGGTGTTTCCTATATCGCTGGTAAGCATTTCTTCTTACAAAACGAGGGATACAATCATATGCGTTTATGTTTTACTTTCTGTGAAGAAGAAATTATCCAAGAAGCAATTAAACGACTTGCAAAAACCTATTATGAGCATGTTAATAGTAAACAAATGATTGAGGAAGCAAATTAATGACTAATGTATCAAATATGCCTAAAATTTATATCAGAAGAACTATACCAGAAAAGTATCTTGCTCAAATATCTGCATTAGGAGCAGAAGTTATTGTGGATCATTGGGAATACGGAGAACCTGAACCACCGATAAGCCAGGATATTAGTGACTGTAATATTGTGTTAACTTTAGGTTTAACTGATACCCTATCGATTTTGAAAAATGCCCCAAATATAAAATGGGTGCAATCATTAAGTGTTGGTCTGGATGCTCTTTTACATGAGGAAGTAAGAAAGAGTGATATTGTTATTACGAATACAAAGGGTTGCACATCTGTTCCAATCGCAGAACATACAATTGCGATGATGGCTAGTTTGGCAAGAGGAATACACTTAATGATTCGAAACCAGCTGGACAATAGATGGGCGCCCACTCCTATTACGGACCTTTCAGGCTCAACAGTTGGAATAATTGGCTATGGGGAAATTGGAAAACAAATTGCTAAACGGGCAAAAGCATTGGATATGTTTGTCATCGGCTGTAAGAAAAGACCTTCCAAATTATCTGGTGAGGATCCTGCAGATAAAATCGTTGGTCTGGACCATATAGATGATGTGATAGCAGAGGCTGATTTTCTTATTCTTGCTTTGCCTTCAACCCCTGATACATACCAGCTGATTAACAAGGAAAGATTAGCAAAAATGAAAGAAAGTAGTTTTCTAATTAATATTGGAAGAGGAAATACGATCGAAGAAGAGGAACTCATCCATTTATTAAACGAGAAAAAAATTGCTGGAGCTGCATTGGATGTATTTGAGGTAGAGCCTTTGCCACATGAACACCCATTATGG
The DNA here is from genome assembly GCF_052116745.1 of Niallia sp. Sow4_A1. NCBI lineage: Bacteria > Bacillati > Bacillota > Bacilli > Caryophanales > Bacillaceae > Niallia > Niallia sp. Sow4_A1. Next base: position 57,536 of record NZ_JBQKKM010000003.1, read on the forward strand.
GAGGTGGAAAATGTTGTTATATCTCCACATAATGCCTTCTTTTCGCCAAACACTATAGATCGTTACATGGAGGTATTTCTAGAAAATATCCAGCGATTTAAAGATGGCAAAGACCTAATCAATGTAGTTGATAAACAATTGGGCTATTAATAAGGAAAAAACTGCCGAATTTAATCTCGGCAGTTTTTTTACTTGCTCATTCACTTATACTGTTTCAAACCCTTCTTTTTTCCATGCAGTTGTTCCGCCTTCGATAAAAGCAACATCAGTAAATCCCATTTGTTTTAATAAATATGCACCAAGTGATGCTTGTCCACCAAGACCGCATGTAACAAGAACTGGACGATTACGATCAGCTAATTCTGGATCTCTTAATTCTTCCGGCAATTCCAAATCAGCACGAATTGGAAGCATTCCTAAAGAGATATTAACAGAGCTTGGAATTAAGCCACATGCTCCTGCATCTGCTGCATCTTGCACATCAATTATGTAAGTGTTTGGGTTTTCCTCCATTTTCTTTTTTGCTTCTACAGATGAAATTCCAGGTACATTCTTTCTTGCTTCTTCGACTAGTTGACCAAAAGTTAATGGCATTTACATCACTCCTTATATTATCTAACATTTACATAGTAACAAAATTTCCCTCCATTTACTAATAAATCGCTTCCTTTGTTTACTCAGACAAGAACCGTGACATTATAATGGTAGAATAGTATTCTCCGTCTTCAAGTAGTTTATCCTTTTTTAATATTCCTTCTACTTCAAATCCAAATCGTTTATATAATTTTATTGCTTTCTCATTCGTTTCGATTACAGATAGTGTCATTTTCGCCAGTTTATTTTCCGTTGCCCATGTTAAGGATGCTTGTAATAATTTCGGTCCAACTTTATAGCCCCAATAGTCCTTTAATACTCCAATGCCAAATTCTACTTTATGCATAAGACGTTTCAAGCTAGAGCCTTCGCATCGTGAAAAAGCAATAATTTGACCTGTTTCTGTTTCAGCTAGTAAAAACAATCGATTGAATCCTTGTAAATCTGTATGAATCAATTGTTTAAAATCATTTGGAGTTAGCATCCCTTCACCAGGATTTCGATCAAAGAAAGATGTTTCTCCATCTATTTTTAGCCTTATTTGCGAAAGTTGATCTGCGTCTTTTTCTTCTGCACATCTTATCGTATAACGTAATCCATTTTGATGATAAGAAATGGGAATTATTTTCATGAAATAGTATTCTCCTTCATTTACGATTGTAAATATATACTAATATTATAAAAAATTACGCTAAGGTATGTAGAGGAACTATTAAGTCAATAGAATGAATCAATAAAAATCCTACTAAGATAATAATTCCTAATGAAAAAAACTCTCTCTAGAATGAGACATTTTGTCTAACTATTGAGCATTAACTTACCCAAAAAGCTAGAAAAAACTTGTCAACCTTCCATAGAGAGAGCTTCTCTTAATCTATTAGTTTTTTAATTTCTCACGTAATACCATTGGCAAAATACCACCATGGCGATAGTAATCAATTTCTACTTCAGAGTCAAAACGCACTAACGCTTCGAATGTAATCTTCTTTCCATCTTCTGTAGTAGCTGTTACTTCTAAGAAATCACGTGGTTTAACCGTTTCGTCTACATATACGTTAAATGTTTCTTTTCCCGTTAAACCTAAGCTTTCAGCATTCTCGCCCTCTTTAAATTGTAATGGAAGTACTCCCATTAACACTAAGTTAGAACGGTGAATTCTCTCAAAGCTTTCTGCGATAACTGTTTTAATACCTAATAGGTTTGTTCCTTTTGCAGCCCAGTCACGAGATGAACCCATTCCGTAATCTTTTCCTGCAATAACCATTAAGCCAGTTCCTTCTTCTTTGTACTTCATACATGCATCATAAATGGAGGTTACTTCACCTGTTGGCCAGTGCGTTGTGAATCCACCTTCTGTTCCTGGTGCAATTTGGTTACGAATACGTATATTCGCAAATGTTCCTCTCATCATAACTTCATGGTTACCACGACGAGAACCGTATGAGTTGAAATCACGTGGCGCTACACCATTATCTTTTAAGTATTTACCAGCTGGAGTATTTACTCCGATTGCACCTGCAGGAGAGATATGGTCAGTCGTTACCGAATCGCCGAACTTCCCTACAACTCGCAAGCTTTTTAATGGTAATACTTGTTCAGGATCAGGCTTTAATCCTTCAAAGAACGGTGGGTTTTGAATATAAGTAGAAGTATCATCAAAACTATATAACGAATCACTGCTTGTTTGAATTTCGTTCCAACGCTCATTATCATCAAATACTCTGTCATATTCTTTATTAAATAGATCAGGCGTAACTGTTCGATGAACTAGTTCGTTTACTTCTTCTGTAGATGGCCAAATATCCTTAAAGAATACATCGTTACCATCTTTATCTTTTCCAATAGGTTCTTTTTGTAGGTCAATATCCACTGTTCCAGCAAGTGCATAAGCAACAACCAATGGTGGTGAAGCTAAATAGTTTGCTTTTACTAGCGGATGAATGCGGCCTTCAAAGTTACGGTTACCAGATAATACACTTGTTACAAGTAAATCGGAATCTGAAATAGCTTTCTCAATTTCTTCTTTAAGCGGACCTGAGTTACCGATACATGTCGTACATCCATAACCTACAAGGTTGAATCCAATTTGCTCTAAATATGGTAGTAGTCCAGAATCTCTTAAATAACCAGTAACTACTTTAGAACCTGGTGCTAAAGATGTTTTCACAAACTTAGGTACTTCCATACCTTTTTCTACTGCTTTTTTCGCAACTAATCCTGCACCAACTAATACATATGGATTGGATGTATTTGTACAGCTTGTAATCGCCGCAATTGCAACAGAGCCAGTCTTCATTGTAGTGGAATCTCCATTTGCAAAATCAACTACTACTTCTTTATCAAATTCGTCTGCTTTTAAGCCAAAACCTTGGTTTCCTTCTGGTGCTGTTACAGACGCATTAAATACCTCTTTCAATTTAGAAAGTGGAATTAAATCTTGCGGTCTTTTTGGACCAGAAAGATTTGGCTCAATTTCTGCTAGGTTTATCTCTACAACATCTGTATATACCGGTTCTAAATTCGGATCGAAGAATAAACCGTTTTCTTTACAGTAAGCCTCAACAACATTGATTTGCTCTTCGGAACGCCCAGTTAAGCGCATGTAGGATAAAGATTCCTTATCGACTGGGAAGAATCCACAAGTTGCTCCATATTCTGGTGCCATATTCGCAATGGTTGCACGGTCTGCAAGTGGTAATTGCGGGACACCAGGTCCATAGAATTCAACAAACTTTCCGACTACACCTTTTGAACGAAGTACTTGTGTTACTTTTAAGGCTAGGTCTGTTGCAGTAGAACCGTTTGGCATTTCACCAACAAGTTTTACCCCTACTACTTCTGGTACTGGAAAATAAGAAGGTTGTCCCAACATACCTGCTTCTGCTTCAATTCCACCAACACCCCAGCCAAGCACACCGATACCGTTAATCATTGTTGTATGAGAATCAGTACCAACTAATGTATCTGGGAATGTTTCGTATTCGCCCTCTGGCGTTTCATTAACATGTACTACATTTGCTAAATATTCTAAATTTACTTGGTGAACGATACCGGTTGCTGGCGGTACGGCACGATAATTATCAAATGCCTTTTGCGCCCAGCTTAAGAATTGATATCTTTCTGCATTTCTTTCGAATTCTAATTCCATATTTGCTTTTAATGCATCTGGAGTTCCGTATTTATCTACCTGGACACTGTGGTCGATAACTAGGTCTACTGGTTTCTCAGGATTAATTTTACTAGGATCTCCGCCTAAGTCAGCCATTGCTTTTCGTAGAGAAGCAAGGTCAACAACTGCAGGAACGCCTGTAAAGTCTTGGAGGATTACCCTCGAAGGTTTAAATGGAACATCAATTTCCTTTACCTCATCCGTTCCCCATTTTGCAAGATTTTCTACATGCTCTTGTTTAATAACAAAATCGTCCATTTGTCGTAAAACTGATTCTAGTAACACCTTGATAGAATAAGGCAATTTCGATACTTTACCGATTCCCTTCTTTTCCAAAGCTGCTAATTGATAGTAATGATAGCGCTTCCCACCTACTTCAAATGATTGGCGGGCATTATAAAAATCCTTTGCCATATGTATTACCCCCTCATTGTAATCATATACCAAAAATAGAAAAATAGTCGAACAATTTGATCACTCTATTATCTATTTACCATCTATAATTTTAATACAAGGAGCATGATAAGTAAATAACAAGTAAGTTATCAAATACGATAAGTTTTTCTTATTGACTTTCATTTTCTTGCTGAAAAAATAGACCATCGAAAAAGACTGGCTTTTCAGATGGTCTCCTATTTTAGATTTCGTTTACTTCGTCAACAATACTTTTTAAATCTTTTTGAAAGCTTTCTAATTGCTCCTTTTGATGCTCAGAAGCTACTTCCAAAGCATTTTCAATTTGTTGATATGTTTCATTTATTTCTTGTTTTAAATGCTTAAGCTGATGTCCATAATTAGCTGAGTCTTTTACTATATCCTGATAAAGATTCTGCGTTTCATACAAATTTCGTTGGGCATCTTGAAAAGCTTCTTGTTTATTACTATGATAAGGCATGTTCATATCCTCCTGCTTTATATATTCATGTTGCTTACCAATAAGTTGTGCAGAGAATCATAAAAATATGCGGTATAAATGTCGGCTTGAAAAACCATTCTATAAAGGTAGTGAAGCAAAACCTCTTCATGAAAAAACGAAAGGAGAGAATACAAATGAACAAAAATGATAGCAAAGATATGAGAAGAAACGCGCCTAAAGGGAATCAATCAGGACAGCCCGAGCCACTTAGCGGTAGCAAAAAGGTTAAAAATCGTAACCATTCAAGACAAAAGCATAACAACCACCATGATATGTAAGCCACACTAATTTATTTTTAATATATTATACTTGTCACACATTTACATGATCATATATGTGGTAAAAAGAGCCTTCTCAAAGTTGAGTTGGGCTCTTTTTACATCTGATAAAAAGCAACAAAGAATTTTGTCAATCCATAAGCAAGCATTGAAATAATAACATCTATTAAAAAAATATGAAAATTATTTAGTCCTTTTACAAGGGCAATAAAACCAATTTGCTTTTCAATTGGAACAAATAGGAAGGCAATTACAGCTGCCAATACAATGGACCATAATAGAAAATTCTTATCCTGTTATATAAAATACTGATATAACAGCATAAAAGAAACGGGAAGAAAGGAAGATGTTATTCCAATGGCTTGTGGTAAGAACGGAAGAAGAAAATAATGATGATCCATAAGCCCCAATCTGATCAAAATTATTTCTGTATAAGTCCATAGCATATGTACAGTGTATCCAAAGAATAGAATTTGAAGTGCTTTCCCTTTATCCAGTTTTATTAAAAGAACAATAAGTGGGAGAATTAAACAGGTTAGAATAATCCAAAATTGCCAGCTAGTCCAATCAGAATGCTCATGCCAATAGGAACTAATTAAAGAGGATACTTTCGCGCTTGCGTGGTTAATTTTACTCCAATACTCTTCAACTGACATAGTATTTCCTCCCATTAAAATTATTTATCTATTCTTCTGTAATTTGTCCTAGATACGTCATTTTATACTTTGGTGAAATGACTCTTTTTTAGTTATAAACCTATCTATCATGCCGTTATTTTAAAGTTTTGCTATAAAATCTTAAGAAAAAATAAAGAAATCTTTCTTATAATTAATTATTATTAAATAGGAAGGGAAAGAGAAAGCATGATACAATCTATTTCAAATACCAGCACAGGAATTACTAGCACAAGCACCCGTTCCTCTGATGTGACCAATCAAATTAAAACATTAGAAGCCCAAAAGCAACAATTACAATCACAGCAAACTCAAATTGAGCAAAATGAAAGCATTCAAGAAGAAGAAAGAGAAAAACAGATTGAACAGCTTAAAAAGCAAATTTCTGAAATAGAAGAACAGATTCAAGCACTGCAGAATCAGAAATCAGAAGGAAGTAGTAGTTCCAATACAGCTTCAAAAATACAAGAAGATAATATACTTATCAGTAGGGAAGCATACACTTTGTACAAGGATTCAAAAAAAGAAACGGAGAATAATCCAAAATAGTCCATATATCAAAAGTGAATATCCTATTCTTCACTTGATAAATATTGTTCAAAGCTTTGCTAAGATAGTGAGACCGATTTCAAGAGGAAACCGGTCTCCGTTATCTTTTATACTGAATAAATCTTAGCCAATGCTTTCAATAGTATTTTTTCAAACTTGTATGGTAACACAAGCCAATTGTTTTTTTAGTTATGAAATGATTCATGCCTTCAGTAAGCTGTCATTGTGAATAATTCATGTAATCTCGTCTCCACGAACTTCTCCTATTTTTTCATTACAATATAGGCAAATTTAAGGCTGTATCAATATTTTGCAAATTAAGATTGATTTGTTCCTTTGGCTCAAAAGCGTGATACCAGCCTTTTTCAGCCATATAACTTGATAATCTTTCATGCATATCAAGTGCTTCATCTAAATGACGTCCGAGTATCTCTTTTATTTCAGGATGAACAGTTTCCGTTATTGCCATAGAATAATTTCTGATTCCGCTTTTTACTGAAATTAATAAATCAGTCGCAATAATTTGATCGGTTAAAGCATCCATGCCTGTCAAATATTCAATAATAGAATTCATTGCATTTTCACTCCTAAGCCTTCCATCTCTTTCGCTTTTGATAAGATAGAGGAAAATTCTTGTAGCTGTCTAGTTGAAAGGTCTACATCCTCCATCATCATATCTTTTAGCAGAGGGTCTGATACTAACGCACGCATTGTTTTGGATTTTGTCAAACAAATCGTTTTAAAAGTAGCTAATTCTTGAACCTCTAGCACCTCATGTAAACAATAGTTCATTTTATTCCCTTCTTTCCTTATGGTTTGAGAACAACTTTTATACAATTGTCTGTTTTCGTATCAAAAATTTCATAGCCGTGCTTTGCTTCACTAAGAGGTATAACGTGGCTAACTACATCACTTGGATCAATTTTGCCACTAGAGACTAATTCAAACATATATGGCATATAATGAATAACCGGTGCTTGTCCAGAACGAATATTAACATTGCGCTGCATAATATCCCCTAATGGAAAACCATTATATCTACCACCATAAACCCCTGTTAGTTGAATGGTTCCACATTTGCGAACTGCTTGGGCTGCCATGACTAGGGCACTCATTGTTCCGCCTTGTAGCTTCATGCCACTTGCTAGAAATTCTAGGTCATTCATCTTCCCATCCATTCCAACCGCATCTATTACAACATCTGCTCCACCTTTTGTGATTTCCTTTAAATAGTTTCCTACGTTTTCATGCTGTTCAAAATTAACTATTTCTACCTTATTCGTCCGTTTAGCATGTTGAAGCCGATAATCAATGTAATCTACAGCTATCACACGCTTTGCTCCTTTTAGCCAAGCAAACTTTTGTGAAAAAAGCCCAACAGGTCCACAACCAAATACAATGACCGTATCACCTTCCTTAACACCTGCATTATCAACACTCCAAAAACCTGTTGTCATTGCATCGGAAATTACACTTAGCTTTTCATCGGGCTCCTCACAAGTTTCTGGAATTTTAAAATGGGTAAAATTAGCAAAAGGCACCCGTAGATACTCTGCTTGGCCGCCTGGATAGCCACCTGTATTTCCTGAATAGCCAAAATAGGCACCCATATCTCCATGATCATTGGAATTATCACATTGACTCTCCAAATTATTTTTACAATACTGGCATTCTCCACAAGCAATATTAAAAGGAATAATGACTCGATCCCCTTTTTTTAGTTTCGTTACACCGGGTCCAATTTCTTCCACAATTCCCATCGGTTCATGGCCAATTATATAGTTTTCCTCTAAATTTGGAATCATTCCATGAATTAAATGCAAATCAGATCCACAAATAGCAGTGCTCGTTACCTTTATAATCATGTCATCTGCCTTTAAAATCTTCGGATCCTCTACTTCTTTCACTTCCACATTTTTAATTCCTTGATATGTTACTGCTTTCATTCCATATACCCTCCAAGTTTAATGCGCATCAGGTGTCCGATCAAACATTCCTTTGCGATTTGTTTCACCAGTAAATAAGTTCATATTTCCAATCATTATTGTATTCTTTGCAGAAAGCTGGTCCAATTGATATTGCTCACTTAAATCATGGGGATGAAACCACTTTTTTTCCAACATCAATTCGGTAATTTCTTGATGCATTTGAATTGCCTGCTTAAGCTGTTTGCGCAAGAGAATTCTTAAATCAGGTGATGCTGTTTCAGTTAGTGCTACTGCTAAATTTCTTACTCCTTCTTTAGCGCGAATAAGAAAATCGGTTGCTAAGGTTGTATCAGCAAGCTCTGGCATATTTAATGCATTAATGGGATCAAGATAGTCATTGTTCAACTTTTATACCTTCCTCTCCATCTAAAATTGGTGTTGGACGCATTTCTGGGATTACCGTTTCAAATGGGCCATTCTTATACATTTCTTGTAGTTCTGACAGTGCCAGAATAGACTGTTCAACATCTTTTTTCATTAAATTTTTTAAGTCTTGGTCAAAAACAAGACCTTGCATTAACTTTGATTTTGCTATGCATAGTGTTTTAAAATTGATAACTTCATGTAAATCCAATGATTCATGTGGAGTCAAGCTTTTGCTTTCCATGACCAATTACCTCCTGTCTTAATAAGAATTACTTAGCTATTTTCTCCTTCTTTCGTTGTCATCTCACTAACAATATTTAACAATTAATTCCCTTTATAATAAATCCTCTCTATTTCAGTAAAAGAGAAAATAAAATTATGTACATTTTCCCTTTAATGTTCTTGTTTCTTTTGCTCATACTAATAAAGCAAATGACTTCTTGAAAGGATTAGGTTCTTATGCTAAATAAACAACAAATGTCCCATTTTCAAAAAGTATTAGATGAACAGAAAAGAGATTTAGAAGTAAGATTTGATCAAAATGATAATTTAGGATTGAAAGATGGGCATTACCATGAATCTGTTGGAGAGTTATCAAGTTATGATAATCATCCAGGTGATGAAGGAACAGAGCTTTATGAGCGTGAGAAGGATATCGCCCTTGCTGAACATTATCATCATGAATATATGGGAGTTTTAAATGCTTTAAAAGCAATAGACGAAGGAACATACGGAAAATGCGCAACCTGTTCTCAAGATATACCGATTGAAAGATTGGAGGTTATTCCTACTACACTTTATTGTAGGGAACATTCTCCTGATCAGAAAATTTCTGAAAAGCGACCTGTGGAAGAAGAAATTTTAATGCCTCCTTTCGGCAAGTTTGATATGGATAATAAAGATGAATCTGTCGTATTTGATGCAGAGGATTCTTGGCAGGAGGTTTCTAGCTGGGGAACATCCGAGACGCCATCTGATTTTGCCCATCCAGACTTTGATCATTATAATGACGTATACACAGAGAGCAATGAGAATATTGGCTATGTGGAAGATTACGAAAATTTCATCGGTGTAGATATAGAAGGGAAAAATATAACTGTCTATCCGAATGAGCAGCATAAACGATATGAACAAAGCTTAGACGAAGAAGGCATTATGACAACATTTGGTGACTTGCCTGCATATGAGCATGAACCTTATGTTGAAAATGAGGATTAAAATTATTTGTCTTTCTTAGGGGAGAGTATTCTCCCCTATACTTTGTAGATTCTCCGTCACTCTTTCCCCCTCTTTAGAATATGCTACATATACTAAGGAGGACTTAATATGAATGATGATAACTGGATTCATTTAATGGATGAATGGTTTAAAAATCATTTTCTTGATCCACTTACTTCCGTATTAGATGAAGCAGAATTTCGCATTGATGTATATGAAACAGAGAAGGAGTATATTGTCGAAGCATTTTTACCAAATTGCCGGGCAGGCGATATTCATATTTCAGTTGAAAAAAATCTCCTAATTATTAAGGCATTCCTTCAAGATTCGATTTCTTCTGAGGAAAAGAGGAGAACAATTGATTTTCCGATTGCTATAACTCAAAATCCAATACATGCTGTATACACAAATCAAATTCTTGAAATTTTCATTCAGAAAGAAAAGCAACAGAACTATTTGCAATCATCTTCTGTCCCAATTCAAAATCTATAAAGATAATTCCCTTTCATATGTTTTTAACAATGTATAATATTGGATGCCTTTTGTATGCTTTAAAGCACTTTTAGCATGCCTTTTCGCAATGTCCTCTTCCCCATTTTTTAACGCAATTTCTGCTAATAGTGCTTCTTTCATCCATTTTTTCTTTATCGCTTTCATCGACTTATTAGCTTCTGCTAATTTATTTTCTTTAATAAAAATCAATGTTCGATAGTACAGCTTTTGTTCTGATTTCTTTATTTTCTCTACCTCTTCCCCAAGATATAACGTCTTATCAAAATAAAGAGAAAATATAATCGTGAAAAGAGCATACTGAGACTGATACTTTTTCTGTTTTATCAGTTTCCGATAGCTCGTAATCACCCTTTTATCGTCTTTATTGCTTATCGCATAAACAAAGCTGTAATAGGGATGCTTTCTATTTTTTTTAAATAGCTTTTCCAATTTATTTATATTTCTCGTTGCGTTAACACTAATCAATGTTGTTAAGTACATGATGATTAGGACTATAATATAACAAATTAATATATTCAGAGTGACAGGAAATGAAAAATAGTTGTCCAATAGAAAGAAAGTAAAAAAAGCAACTATTATCCCAATAATAAACGTTATTACGGAAACCAAAACTATTCCTCCCTTATGTAAATAAAGCACGTGCTAATCGTTGTATTCCTTCTTTTATTTCCTTTTCTTCCAATCCCCCAAAACCTAGTAAAAAAGGATATCTGTCTTTTTTCTCTGTATAATAAGATTCCGTTGTATAAATTTTAATCCCTATTCTTTCTGCTTCTTCAAGAAATCTATCTTCTTTATTTGGAATACGGATAAGTAAATGTAAACCAGCCTTCTCCCCAATTACTTGCACTTGCTCTCCCATATATTCCTTTATGCATTGGACTAAGAACACATATTTTCTTTCATATACCTTGCGCATTCGCTTAATATGGCGTTCAAAATCTCCGTTATGAATAAAGCTTGCCAATGCCTGCTGTAAAAGTGGAGAGCTTGCTTGTGAATCAGGCCTCCTTTTTTCTTTCCATTTTTCAAGCAACACGTCTGGTAAAATCATATAGCTTATTCGTAGAGATGGCAAAAAAGCCTTTGAAAATGTCCCTAAATAAATGACTCGATCCTGTTGATCAATGGCTTTCATGCTTGGAATTGGCGCTCCTTGAAAACGGAACTCACTGTCATAATCATCTTCTAAAATATAGCCATCTCTTCTTTCTGCCCATTTTAATAGCTCTATACGTTTTCCAATAGGCATAATCTTCCCTATCGGAAATTGATGAGAAGGGGTAACATATGTAAGGTTACATGCACTGTTTAGAAGTGCCGACAAGTCATGCCCGTCCTCTTCTAAAACAGGTATTGATTGAATCGGGATTCCCCTTTCCATAAATACATTTCGTACTCCATCATATCCTGGCTCTTCCATCCCAATAAATAAGGACTTATCTTCCATAAGAGATAGCACTAGATGAATTAAATGTTCTGTCCCTGCCGTAATGACAAGATTGTCAGCAGTAGTTTGAATGCCCCGAGATCTATATAAATACCCAACCAATTCTTCTCTTAATGCTAATTCTCCTTGTTTATTGCCATACTTCATCCAGTGGGTCTGATTGTCCTCCATGACGGCTTTAATCGTCTTCTTCCAACCGTTTAGAGGGAAATTAACCCCATCAATATCTCCATAATGAAAGTCTATACAAGCATTTGTACCCGTCTCTGGACTTTTTGCAACTACTTTTTTCTGTTGCTGTGCTGTATATTCATAGCTAGGTAATGCAACAACCGTATAGCCACTTTTCTCCTTGCTCTCCACATATCCTTCCATCCATAATTGTTGGTATGCATCAATCACTGTATTTTTGCTAATATGCAAGAAACTCGCTAAATAGCGAATCGACGGTAGCTTTGTCCCAGCTTCTATTTTCCCTGTCAAAATCTCCTGTTTAAAATAGTGATACAACTGTATGTATACAGGCTCCTTCTTATCTTTATGCAAATGAATCGCAATATTCACGTTCTTCCCCCTATTTTTCGATGCTATTTAAATTTGTACCTATAAAATTATCTTAAACTGTTCCTATTGAAATGACTATTTATATTTTAAAATATAGAAACAATACAAGGAAGGGATGGAATAAATAATGAATGCGATGCGACAATCAACGATGGAAGTGACAGACAAGGAAAAAATTAATGATTTTTTACATAAAACAAATATAGGGCATCTTGGATTAGTGGATGAAAATGTTCCATATGTTATTCCATTAAATTATGTTTGGTTCCATGAATGTTTATACTTTCACGGTGCCAGTGAAGGCAGAAAAACGCGGATTATCCTTAAAAATAACCATGCTTGCTTTACTGTCAGTGAAGCAAGAGGCGTGATGAGCAATCCCATACCAGCTAAAGTAGATACTGCCTATATGAGTGTTATAGTCTTCGGAGAAGTTACACTGCTTGAGAATATCAATGAAAGCCGTGATGTCATGCAGGCAATGCTAAATAAGTATGTACCTGGATATTATGAGAAACCGCTCGCTAAATCTCATTTAGAAAGATATGTCTCGGCATTGGGGAGTAAAACAGCTATTTATAAAATTACTCCAAGCCATATTTCAGCAAAAGAAAATAAGTTAGATGAAGTAGCAAAATTCACCCCTGGTAGAACGATTAAAATGGATTCGTAAAGATGATTGGAATGGATGGATAGCCTAATTATTATCGAGTTAAGTTTTTGTCTTTTATCCTCTAACTCTAACGCTCCCATTTTTGGATGTTTTAGGCTATCCTTCTGTTGCCTTTAGAATGCTGTGCTCTCGCTTTGGGCACTGACGACCGGACAATACATCTTCTATCATGCTTTGAAACATATATTACTTTTTCCAATCATACCCCCACTGCTCATCAGCCCTATCCTCCACTTCCTCCCAAAATAAATTTTCCTATTCACGTATTATTTTCATAAAATGACAAACACTACCAATAGAATTATGGAGGTGACTTGTCTTAATGAAAAAAATTCTTCCTTCTCTTATTCTTTTCTTAGGAGTATGCATGCAAGCAACACCTGCATTCGCTTCTCCAAGTGAAAAAGAAATAGAGACTTTAGCTAGTAAACTCGGTTGGACTACAGATGATTTAGAAGAATATTTAACATTTAAAGGATTAAACGTTAATGATTTTGATAATATACATTTATTAGAAAAACAGCTGGGCACCCCTATCACTCCTACAAATCTGGAAGAACTGCTTATTCAAAATTCGATGACAAAAGAAGAATTAGATATCTTATTGGCAGGCTATCATGAAACAGTAGAGAATTTTTGGTTTTTAGAAGATTTAGAGGTTGCCATTGATTTTTATAAAAATCATGAAGAGAAAATGCTGCAATTAGAAGAGTTTCTTGAGAATATCGGGTTTGACGACACAGAAAAACAGCAATTTTACGGGCACTTAAATAAACAAAGCCCTACCTTACTCGCAGCAAAAGTCGTGGAATGGAAAGAAAATTTAAATCGATTCCAAGAAATAGACCAAGAAAGCGAGATTAGTGATAAAGAAAATGCAGCGTTAACTCATTTTTGGCAAGATTTTTTTACCACAACAGCTATGAAGCCTGTACTAATAAGTATTGATGATAATGGGAAAAGAAAAGAGCTTGCACTAAGTGATCTTTTTAATAAACAAATGGATACAACCGTTGCAATTGAATTATATGATACCAACAATACGTTAATTGGAGATGCCATTGTGTCACCAGACATGGTTTCCTCTGTCGATGCAGTAGATAAAATGGTAGAATTGACCGAAGTAACAAAAGGTTTAGCTACTCTCTATGCAGCACAGCTTCCAAATACAGCATCACCGCTCCCTGTCATCCTATGTATTGGATACATGCTTGTACTAATAGGCGTGTTATTAACCTTTAGGAAACCATCTTATGAATAAGCCCAATAAAATTGGAGTTTTCTTCCTATCGATAGGATTGATAATGGTTTTCTATTCTCTTTCTAGCTATTGGAAGATTAATGCCATTATAGAGCAACCAGTTTTTCAGCCCAGCAGACAAATGGCCTTATCCAATTTAAGACAGGTACAACCAGGTGAAAAAATTGGAGCAATCATTGTCCCAAATACGAAGAAGTCTATTCCCATCTATGAAGGGACAAGTGCAAAAATTTTAGAAAAAGGTGCGGGTCACTATCGAAAAAGTGCTCTACCTGGCGAAAACAATAATATTGTACTGTCTGGACATCGTGATACTTTTTTCAGATTCCTTAAGGATTTAGAAAAGAATGATTCATTAATTCTCGAAACAAGAGAAAATGATTATGAATATAAAGTTACAAAATTCTCCATTGTAGATTCAAATGATTCAACCATTCTAACCCCTAAATCCAGACCAATTCTTACCTTAACCACATGTTATCCTTTTGCCTTTATTGGAAATGCACCGAAGAGATATATTGTTACCGCTGAATTAATAAATACAATTGCTCTAGTAAACAAATAGGCCTGAACTTTTAACCGTCCAGGCCATTATATTATTTCCATGTTTTTAAAAATAGCAGTAATCTATTTTTCCAATCAAGGAGCTTTGTAATAGCTAAAGGCTGCTTCCCTTGTTTTAGCATTTCGTAAATACTTGCAATCGCAATGAGAATGGACCCAGCAATTAATAAATACACCCACCATGGGAAATTCCCCCAATATGGTCTTGTTTGTAACAAAACATTGAGAACAAGTACACCAATACCAACAAAGAAATAGGATTTATACCGGAAGTAAAAACCAGAGAGAATGGACAAAATAGCAAGACCACCTAAGATTATCGCATCATAGATAGTATGGGAAATATATCCATCTATAGCTAATATAAGAGCTACAATAACGATCACTCCCCATTCAATATAGTGTAATGTCATTAGCTTACTTATTATTTTCTTTGTAGCAATTACCATGATTATCCAAGGCAATACAACTAACTCTGTCACAATATATTCTTTGATAGTAATAATCATTAGAAACGAATAATACGGAACGAGCAACAAATATATGCTTACAAGTTTAGGTATCCATTCGATTTCTTTTTTAACTCGTTTAATTTGCAAATAAGCTAGAAAAGAAAGGAACAATCCTGGTATTATAATATCCCAATTAAAGGTTGTTTCCACTCCAAATAACGATATTGTAGAAAGGATACTACCAATTAGATAAAAATCAATCCATTTTTCCCCATCTTCCTTCCACTTCAATATGGACGAGTAGACTGTCGTACTTATAAACAAAAACATTACTCCCCAAACACAAGTAAATACATAACGATCAAATGGGATAAACTCCTTTGCATACATCAATATTTCATTATTGATAAGCAGGAAGACAACTCCTCCAATGGAGAATAAATGCAGTTTCTCCAAATGAATTACAAGCAGCACAATCATAATATATAGTAGGATTACAAAATAACTGACCGTCGAAAATGGGTAAGCAAACAGCCAAGAAATAATCCCTAATACACTAAATGGTAGAAAAAAGTAAAGAAGCCCTACCTTATTCTGTGTTAGAAAGTACAAACCAAATAAAACAATTGACAGTACCATAAATGCAAGTTGATACGAATTTCCTCCTGCAAAATCAAATGAGATAATTGTCGCTAGAAAGAGATAACTAGATAGATAGCTACCATATCGAAAAGCCATTTTCACATATTTATTCGCAACTAAATAGATACTTATGCTATAAACAATGAACAAATAGATAAACGGAAGGAAGGAATCACTTCCTATAAATAAACGATCAATGACCATACTTCCAATAATATACACATGGGAAATCGTTAGGAATGGAAGCTTAAATGATGTATGTTTTAGCCCTAACGCAATAATAAACAGGCCAATCCATCCATACTTCATAAGCGTTTCAAAAAGAAATGTATCACTGTTCCAAATAGAACCAACAAGGGTTAAATAGCTAATCAAACTAACAATACCAATTAGCCATGCGATAAGATTGTTTTTTATTTTTCGATATAAATCGTAAAAAACAAGGATTGCTACTAAATACATTCCAGTTGTGACCCATTTGTTTAATGTGAAATATTCAAGAATTAGAAGCAATCCAAAGCCGTACAAGATTTGACCAATATAATAACCAATCCTTCCCATGTTCTTATCCAGTCTTTCATACAAACTTCCAGTTATGACGGTGAATATACTTCCTATCGCAATCGATAACGATAGTCCTTGTTCTTGTATAAAGCTGAATGTCTCTGCAGTCGTAAAATAAACACCAAAAACAGTAATCGGAATGAGATAGGAAAGGAGTTGGTTATGCGTTTTATTTCTTATCAAGCGCCTTCCTAAATATAGACTTAATGCTATTCCTCCTATCATGACAGGAATATACCACTTTCCAATAAAAATTGCTGTTGATAAAAAGGCTATTAACACCATCCAGGATACATTATAGATGGTAGATTCCTTTCTAATATCTTGTAAATAATGCCACTTATTAAATATGCCTAACAGAAATAATAGCACTATATTTATTCCATAGATTACAAGGAATAAGCTATCAACATCGTTTATTAACGAAAACAATACAGCTATATTCCATAAAGCTAGGTTCAAAAAAAGAACTGGCAAATAACGAATAAACGAATATGTTAGTTTTTTCGTTAAAAGAAGAAATTCAACGGCCAGTAAGAGATAAGCAAACACTAAATACATACTGCCTTCGAGAAAAAGTTCCCCATAAAATACAATAGTTACGAAAAAAGTGGCAAGTGCAATGACAAAGCTTGTAAACTCCCAAACTTTTCCCCATTCCAGCTTCTCTTTTAAGATAAACACAAAAAAGAGAAGGAGAATACTAAAGCAAGCAAAAGCTACTGGTAATAAGTCTTGAAGAATTGGATTGGTGAAAATTCGATAAAGACCAAACGCAATTGCAATGGTAATAAAAAAATGATCATGCTTTCGTTTCGTTAACGCAACGGTCATCATGAAAAGACTGCTGATTACTAAATAATAAAAACCATTTATCATACTGCTATCAAATAGAAATGTCATAAATAATGCAGTTAAAATTAACTGTAGTTGAACAATTGGTGTCAGTTCCTTCTGAAAGTATTGTATCCATTTTAAATGCTGACACTTCAATAAAACATATATCAATATAAATTGATAGATTATCATAAAAAAGAAGAATCCATCTTGAGCTAACGGGAGGAAAGCAAAGAGAAAAGCAAGCGTTCCAGTTATTGTCCCAATGGTCAGGATTTTATATAGACCAGACTTTAAATAAACAGCTAGAGCAGTATAGATTGGGAATAATACCAATCCAGCTATTACCCCTAATAAAAATCGACCTTCACCATGCATAGAAAGATAGTCCCCTGCTAGCTGAAAAAAGCTGACGGAAACAAATCCTATTGGCAAAAAAAGACTCCCAAGGAGAAAGAAAGCAAATGCAGTATGATCAATTTTGATAATTTTTTTCGATAATAAACCAACCCCAAAAAATAAAATCGAAACAAAAAAGATCGATACTGCTTTCATCCATCCTGGCATAGAGTCCCAATTACTAGTCGCAACGACTAACCCGCCTATTAGCAGTAGTGCTACTCCTAAATAAAGCATCACCCCTATATTTCGTTCACGGAGCTGTTCAGCAGTATACTTTTTCTTTTCCTTTACAGGCTGCTTTTTCACAATTACTTTTTTTACAGGTTTTTTTTCTAATCCTTCCTTTTCTAGCTCCTTCTTTTTCTCTTCATCTGTTATATACCGTTCAAAGCCAGCAGTTATGTCCATATAACTTTCGTTTGATATGTATTGCTTTGTATATAAAATTTCCAAAATGCGATTAAAAATGGCAATCGTATTCTTCTGCATTCCATGCATCCTTTCTTCTTAACAAGCCTTAATTCTTACAATTTCATCTAATGGTGTAATTTTACATCATCATTTATGATTTTTCAATATATTTTATTTTCTAAAAAAGAGGATATTCTTTTTATATAACGAATTTATTTTTCATATCGAAATAATTGGAGGAATACAGAAATGAAAATGATTGAAGATTATTTAAAAGAGAAGCGAAATGTCCACTTGGAAGAATTATTTTCTTTCTTATCATTGGAAAGTATCAGTGCCCTCCCCGAGCATAAAGAAGATATACAGAAAACAGCTGAATGGTTAGTACAGGCACTTACGAATGCAGGCTTAGAAAATGCTTCCATCTATCAAACAAAAGGCAATCCAGTTGTTTATGCAGATTGGCTTCATGCAGAAGGAAAACCTACTGTATTAGTATATGGGCACTATGATGTACAGCCAGTCGACCCACTAGAACTATGGGATACTCCCCCTTTCTCACCTGAAATACGAGATGAGAAACTCTATGCAAGAGGTGCAAGTGATGATAAGGGACAGGTTTTTATGCATATTAAAGCTATTGAAGGGATTCTTCAAACAAATGGTTCTCTTCCAGTAAATATAAAATTTTGCATAGAAGGAGAAGAGGAAGTTGGCAGTCCTACCCTTCCTCTCTTTGTAGAAGAAAACAAGGAGTTATTAGGTGCTGATGTGATTGTTATTTCCGATACGGGGATGATAGAACAAGGGAAACCAACCATTTGCTATGGTCTTCGTGGTTTATGTGGCATGGAAATTCATGTTAAAGGTCCAAGAAGTGATCTTCATTCTGGATTATTTGGAGGAGCGATTCAAAATCCAATTGCTGCCATAAGCGGGCTATTAGCAAGCTTTCACGATCAAAATGGAGTAATTGCTGTAGAAGGATTTTATGATCGTGTAACACCTTTAACACCAGATGAAAAGGAAGCCTTTAAAGCATTGCAAATTTCAGATGACACTTTCATCGAGCAAACTGGCTCCCCTACTCTATTCGGTGAAGAAGGATTTTCTACTTTAGAAAGGCTTTGGGTGCGTCCTACTCTTGAAATCAATGGAATAAAAGGTGGCTTTCAAGGAACTGGCGTAAAAACCGTTATCCCTTCAGAAGCTAGTGCAAAAATTACCTGTAGACTTGTGCCTGCTCAGGATCCTGAAGAAATAGTTGCATTATTAGAGAAACATATTGAGGCTCATAAACCAAAGGGTGTAGATGTAACAGTTCAATTATTTGATAAAGGTACTCCTTTTGTTACGCCATTTGATCATAAAGCGATACAAGCAGCTGGCAAAGCTTATGAAACAGTGTATAAGGTGCCAACTTCCTATACGCGTGGTGGTGGATCTATTCCAATTGTTGCAGCATTTGACCAAATTTTAAATCTGCCTGTTGTGTTAATGGGATTTGGATTACCAGATGAAAATTTCCACGCCCCAAATGAACATTTCCATTTAGAAAATTATGATAAAGGCTTACAAACTATTTGCAATTATTGGTTTGAACTTGCAGAAGTCTGGTAAGAAAACCAAAAAAATTACTTACTAATAAAGCAGCAGCCAAAATACACTTTGTCACAGGGGCTCTCCCCTGTTTCGCGAAACATCGAGTTCGTGTATTTCGGCTGCTCCGTTTTACTTATTACTTCCAACCACTTTTAAATTCATCTATCTTTTTTTAGAAAAATATTATCTTCCATCAATTAACTCATAAGTATCTTCCTTTATCCACTCAAAATATGGATTCAGAATTCCATCTTCTATATACATAGCTAATCCATGCATGGCTCTTGTGCAGGCTGTGTAAAACAATTCCTTTTCTAAATCGCCCTTATAGCTTGATGCATTATAAAGAATCACTCCATCAAACTCGATTCCTTTAGCTAAATAAGCAGGGATAACGGAAATGCCTTTTTCATAGGATGTGGTGCCCTTTTGAATAAATCTTGCTTCTACTTTCTCTTTAAGCATTTCGTATACTTTACTGCTTTCTTTAATCGTTTTACAAATAACTGCAATTGTTTTATAGCCATTACCCTTCCAGTCTTCGATTCGCTTTAATAAATCATCTATTTGCTTAGCCGAATCTCCTACACTTACTACATGTGGTTTTTCACCATGACGATTAAAAGGTTCGATTTTGTCTCCATTTACAGCAAGGCCTCTTGTAAACTCCACAATTTCCTTGGTCGAACGATAGCTTTTCATTAAAACGATGCTTTCGACATCTTCCTTTTTTCCATTAGCAACAATCTCATTATGCTGGTGGGCATATATTGCTTGATTAATGTCGCCAAGTAGCGTCATTTTGCTATAAGGAAATAGCTCTTTTAAGTAATTAATTTGAAAATCAGAATAATCTTGTGCTTCATCAATAAATACTTGACGAATTCCCGAAGTGGATTTTTTTCCTTCCAATTTATCCTTTAAATACGCAAAAGGTGTAGCATCTTCGTACGACAGTGTTCTATTTTGCAGGTTTAAGATGGTTTGCTCGCCAATCCTTCTCCATTCGTCCATTGTTAATTGTGCAGGACAGCTTAAATCGAAAATCCCTTTATACATAGCAGAAACATCAATAAATCGCAATTTTTTAATAGCCGCATAGATAGACTTAAAGTGCTTATTAACAATAATTTTCCGCAAGAATTTTTCCTCTTGATCGAAATAGTCGAAGTCTTCTTCTTTTTGAGCTGCATGAAATGCTTCCAAATACTCCTCTTTATCCAACAGCTCCATTTCGTTATCAACCCAACCTTGTTTTCTTTCGGTTCTTGCATGCTTTTTCATTTCTTTTTGGGCCCATTCAATTAATAATTGCATTCGGTTTGGTATGGATATATGGCTCTCCATTTCATAAAATTTTCTCATCAATTCTTCACTTGATATAAATACTTTGTTTTGAAATACGATATCCTTAAATACGACACCATCTTTATGTAAATTATCTAAATACTCATCGATAAGCTTTTTAAACGCTTTACTACTTTTAAACTGAATACTTTTTAATCTATTTTCTTTTTTTAGTGAGTCCGTTTCCGTTAACAAATATTCTAATTGGGAAAAGGAATCCTCTACTTGAAAAGATTTTCCAATTCGTGATTGTAAATACTCATAAAAAGTAGACTGGCGCATATTTTCTTCCCCAAGCTCCGGCAAGACTGTAGACACGTAGCTATTAAATAATGGGTTAGGTGAAAACAGCATAATATTATCTGATTTCAATGTATCACGATGCTTGTATAACAAATAAGCTACACGTTGCAATGCAGCAGATGTTTTTCCGCTTCCTGCCACGCCCTGCACAAGTAAGTATTTGCTTTTTTCATTGCGTATAATTTGATTCTGTTCCTTTTGAATCGTCGCAACGATTGATTTCATCATGGAATTAGCATTATTGCCAAGTACTTCAAGCAATAGCTCATCTCCAATCGTTACTCCTGTATCAAATAAACTGATAAGCTTCCCGTCTCGGATGATAAATTGTCTTTTTAATAGTAAATCACCCTCAATTTTCCCACCAGGCGTTTCATAAGATGCTGGTCCTGGCGAATAATCATAATAAACACTTGAAATAGGAGCTCGCCAATCATAGATATAAAATGTCTCATTTTTTTTATCCATAAAAGAAGCAATGCCAATATATATTTCTTCTGTGCCTTCCCCTTCCTCATCGAAATCAATTCTGCCAAAGTAAGGAGTATCCTTCAATTTTTGAAGAACCTTTTGTTGCTGATGAATTTGCCCATAAGTTCGTTCCCGTTCTCCAAGGAGCTCTGCTTGTTGTTTTATACTCGTAAAGGTTTCAATAACATCATCTGGTTCATCAAGGTTTACCGTAACATCCTCCCAAAAGGTTGAACGTAATTGACCAACATCACCGCCAATATTGTGAATGTCTTTTTCTATCACATTCAACTTATCGTCGATTTCCTTGCGAACAAAATCTATCCTCTTTTGTTCCTGGACCTTTTCTTTCGCTTCTTTATTACTCATATTGCATACACCCCTAATCAATTATCTTGACAAGCAGAACAATTATGTGATATCATTATAATAGATAAATTATATGAATTTTACTGAAGATAAATTGATATCACTAAAAGATTCATTTATTTTAACATATTCCGAATTAATTTTCCACTTTAATAAGCATAGACATCCCATAGCCTTTACGGATATGGGATTTATTATGTGTATTTATATTTTTGCCATCTTGCGTTTGAATGAAACTCCTTCTCTCCTCTTTAAATATATATAGAGGAAAAAGAAAAATATCCCACTAAAAGCTCGTAAAAATCCAGAAATATTCATCGCTGTATAAATATTCGTTGTTTCCAAAATAAATACACCAAATTGTGGGGCAATAAAAGCAACAAACGCAAGTAAAATATTATAATTAGAAATACATAAACTGCGATTATCCTCATTTGTCACATCCAATAATTGATTAAATAGCATTAAGACAGTACCTGACACAAATAATCCAGCAAATATATTCGTTATCACAAGAAAAACAAGATTGGTTGAAAAGATCGTGATGAATGGGGCGATTGCCATTCCAAGCGATACTAAGATAAGCATCTTTGCATTGGAATGTTTATCTGCCATTCTTGCCCACCATTTAAAACTAATAATTTGACCAATTGAATTAGCAACGGCAAATAAACTGATCCATAATCCTGTAGCTCCAGCGTATTTTATTTGATAGATACTAAACAAGGTCCAACACATTTGCCATGCAAAATTAAAAAACAAGGCGCTAATGATAAAATATAAAAAAGCTTTATTTCTAAACACAGAAATCCCAAAATGCGTAGTCCTTTTTTTAGGCAATTCTTTCTTTTTCGGCTCCACATGCTTCTTCAAATAATTTATTTCAAGCAAACCTAATACAAAAGCTAATAAATATAATCCAACAAAAGGAATTGGATCTGTTTTATCAAAAAATTGAAGAAATATGCCAATAAAAAAAGTAGAGATCATCCCGATTAAAGTCATCATTTTATTTCTTGTGCTAAAAAAATCACTTCGTCTATCTTCTTGAATAATGTCCCCTATAAATGCCTGCCAGCTTAAATTCGCAAAGGAAAAAGGAAAATTCATGATCCCAACCAAAACAATAAAGACGATTACTTGATATTTATCAGGTATAAAAACGACTAATGCAATACCAACTAAAAAAAGCCTTGCAGCTAAAAAAGAATACACGGTAAACATCTTCTTCTCCTGAAGCCTATTAATGATCAATGAACCAATGATCATCGCAAACATTCCAATAAATGGAGGAAGCGAGCTAATTAAACCAACTTGATAATTGGTTGCTCCTAAAACACTTATTGCAAAGAGTGGAAAATAGTTATTAGAGATGTTCAAAATTATCGTTGTGTAAACTCCATTCTTGATGCTTAGCCTTTCATTTTCTGAATTCGTCTGTTCTGATTCCATCATTCCTATATCATCCTTTTTCTTATCAAAATTATTTCAATTTCTGAAATATTCATTGTTATCATACTCTCATCCTTCTTAACCTGCAAGCCTTTTTTAAAAGAATTTGATGAAATATTTTTGAACATTTAGAGCCTTTTTATAAGCCAAAAAAACAGCTTCAAACATCCGTATTTCAGCCAAAGAATTATAGATTCTTTGGCTTTATAGATTATCTATTATAGTATTTTTCTGCCTTTCTTTTTAAAGACAAAAAGAGGCTGGGACAAAACTAAATAACTAGTCTTTAAAGACGAACAATCTTTAATTTAGCTCTTAAATAAAGCTACTTTCTCATGATGGTTATCTATGTTTTTTAATATAGTTAAGTGTAAAAACTCAGTCGTTCCATTGCGCTACAGACGCACGATGCGCCGGGGAGGAAGCTGAGCCTCGCATGCGAGGGCACTGAAAAAGTCTAGTTCTCCAAATAAAATGAGGTTTTATTTATTTGAAAGCGAATAATAAGTTGGTTTGGAGAGGCGTCCGCTCGACTCCTACGGGAGATGCGAGAAAGTCCGAGACCCTGCAGGAGCGTAGCGACGAAGCGGCTCGGCGCTCGCCCCGTGGAAAGCGAGCGGTAAGCCTCGGAAAACAAAAATCTACACTAAGTTAGAATGGTTTGGTAACTACCGATTCACCAGGTAATTCACTTTTTCAGTGGCCTCCTCTCATGCGCTGCGGGGTCTTAGCCTTTCCTCTATTTCCCGCAGGAGTCGAGCGTCCTCCGCTTCATTTCACTTCGTTTTTAAACCTTTTTCTAAAAAAACAAACACGAACTTTTATGTAATATAATTACATTTTAGTCCGTGTTTGTTGTTGGTTGAAATACTTATGTCCCAGCCTTTTTTATTTCACATTATTCTTCTACTGATTCCTCAGTTTCAGTTGTTGTTGTAGAACCTTTTATATAATTATAATCATCACGATTAATTGGCGTGAATCCATCCGGCTGATGGAATCTTAATAAATCTTTCATGACAATGTTGTCTGATGCTTGTAATTCTGCAGCAGCTGCTTCTGCTTGTTCAGCACCTTGTTCTGCATCAACTAACTCGCCATCAGCATTATAATAGTTATCACCAATTTTTGTTAGGGTTGGAGACACATAGTCACCATTTCTAAATGGAACTGTTTCACGATGCTGTTCAGATAGTAAATCAGAACCTACTTGTAAATAATCCTTTGTATCAATACCTAGAAGATGCATTAATGTTGGCATAACATCTACTTCGCCACCAAATTCACTTACTACATTTCCTTCTACACCTGGTACATGGATAAATAACGGTACTCGCTGTAGCTGTGCGTTCATAAATGGTGTTACTTCATCGACGCCAAGCACTTGAGCCATTGCTTTATTATGATTTTCAGAAATACCATAATGGTCACCGTACATAACAATAACTGTATTATCATATAAGCCAGATTCTTTTAATTCTTCAAAGAATAAGCGAATCGATTCATCTAAATAATGAGCTGATTGGAAATAATGGTTTACGGCATTATCACCAAAGTCCCCTGCTGGGAAGTCCGTATCGCCTTCATCCATTTCGAATGGATGGTGGTTGGATAACGTAATAAACTTCGTATAAAAAGGCTGCTTTAATCCTTTAAGTAAAGGCATACTTTGTTCGAAGAACGGGATATCCTTCATTCCATAATTTTTCGTATTTTCCTCTGACATATCATAATACTCAGCATCAAAGAAATAATCGTACCCTATCGTTTTATACATTTCATTACGATTCCAGAAAGTTTTATAGTTACCATGGAACGCAGCAGAAGTATATCCTTCCCCTTTAAGAATGGCGGGTGCTGATTGTAAGGTATTTTGTGCTTTATTTACAAAAACAGCTCCTTGAGACATTCCATATAAGGAATTCTCCATCATGAATTCAGCATCAGAGGTTTTTCCCTGCCCTGTTTGATGGAAAAAGTTATCAAAATAGAAAGTATTATCATCTTTAATTAAAGAGTTTAAAAACGGCGTTACTTCTTCTCCGTTTAATTCATAATTAATAATAAAGCTTTGCAGTGATTCCAATGAAACGTAAATAACGTTTTTACCTTCAGCCGCACCAAAATATTTATCATTTGGCTCAGCATAATTAGCACTTATAAAGTTTTGCACTTCAGTAATATCACTGCTATCGGCTAAAGCTCTTTGACTTTCAGATCTAGCGTTTTGCACGATATCATAAATGGTAAAGTTGTATGCGCCTAAATATTTTACTAAATAATTTCTATCAAATGAACGACTTAATAATTGCGGGCGATCTGCCTCTGCTAATCCTAAATTGATAACAAATGTCAAAATAGCTAGTGCAAAAACAGATTTTGCTGCTCTTCTATTTTTTTGTATCGTAGGTTTATACGCTTTTGTTGCTAGTAAGACGATTAAAATAATAACATCTAGGAAATAAAGAATATCATAGGGTTTAAGTAATGATAAAATACTGTCACTTAACTGTCCACCATTAACTTTTACCTGCATTACAACTGGAACTGTTATAAAGTCTGTAAAGAATCGATAATACACAATGTTTGCATACAATAAAGCAGACATTAACGCTGTATTAATCGTAATATAAACAGGCTGTGCTTTCCCTTTAACAAATAAAGCAAGTCCAATAAAGAGAAGTGCAGAGCTTAATGGATTAATAAATAATAGAAATTCCTGCATAGGTCCTTGTACACCAATGCTGAACTCTACCTTATATCCAATATACGTTTTCATCCAAAATAAAAATATGGCGATTAAAAAGAAAGAAGAATGTTTAGATAACATTTTACGAAATAATTCTGCTGTACCTTTCAATCCCGTTCACCTCAATTCAAAATTTACAATTTCTAAAGTAATTTGTTTATTTTCCCTTAATTAGTGCTACCTTATCTACATATGTTACTGCCCTTCCTTTTGTTCATCCTAGTTAAGAAGTAGCAGCTAATGAAAATGCCGTTATCCATTATAACATATCATTTTCAAAATGGTTATTCCTTTTACTTCCTATTAATAGAAATTTACTTAAAGTAGATTTCAAATTAATCACATCTTACATTAAATTAATGAATATTTCCAGCAATATCTATATTTATACGAAAAATAGGGCTAAAAGAACAGAATTTGTGTTTTTTCGACAAGAATGAATAATAGCAGATATTTTCTAAAATGAAAATGGTAAATACTCACAGCCCTCTCTTTCTTCCCCAATCATAAGTATGATAAACAGCGAACAAGCATATTTAATATTCATTTTTTTAATAGTATAATGGTGTAGATAGTAAAAGGAGGAATTTCATTTGATACATATTGATCAAAAAGAATATTTAGCTCTATTAGAGCAATTGCTTAATGTCACTAGTCCATCAGGGAATACAGAAACAATTATTCAATTTATAGAGAAATATTTAAAAGAGGCCAATATTTCTACTTATCAAAATAATAAAGGAGGATTGATTGCGACACTTCCTGGAAAAATTACAGACAAACAGCGCATGCTTACTGCACATGTTGATACACTTGGGGCGATGGTAAAGGAAATCAAACCGAATGGCAGACTGCGCTTAGATTTAATTGGCGGTTTCACATACAATAGCATTGAAGGAGAAAATTGTATAATCGAAACTTCTTCTGGTATGACATATACAGGAACAATCCTTCTTCATCAAGCATCTGTCCATGTATATAAAGAAGCCAGAACGCTTGAGCGTAATCAAGCCAATATGGAAGTTCGCATTGACGAAATGGTTAAGAATCAAGAAGAAGTGAATAACCTTGGCATTGCTGTGGGTGACTTTGTATCTTTTTACCCACGTGTAGAGGTTACTCCTTCTGGCTTTATTAAATCAAGACATTTAGATGATAAAGCGAGTGCAGCGATTCTTTTACTATTAATAAAAAAATTGAAAGAAAATAACATTGAATTACCGTATACAACAAACTTTCTTCTTTCGAATAACGAGGAAATTGGCTATGGCGGAAATTCCAATATTCCTGTAGAAACTGTTGAATATATGGCTGTTGACATGGGAGCAATGGGAGATGGTCAATCAACAGACGAGTACACTGTATCCATTTGTGTGAAGGATTCAAGCGGACCTTATCATTATGCTTTAAGAAAGCATCTTATTCAATTAGCAGACAAGCATGAAGTACCATACCAACTAGATATTTATCCATATTATGGATCTGATGCTTCTGCTGCCATTCGATCTGGTCACGATATCAAACATGCGTTGATTGGGCCAGGAATTGATTCCTCACATGCCTATGAACGTACACATTTTTCTTCTGTTGAAGCAACAGGAAAATTAATTTATCATTATTTACTTAGTGAATTAGTCTAAATTGTTAACAAAAAGAGGATGACATTATCATGTCATCCTCTTTTTGTTATTCTGGTCTTTTGCCCTTTTGCAAATCTTTCATTGTTAATCCAAAATCCATTTGAAAATGGGGATAATCCTTAAAATTAGCCCAGTCTCCTCCCCACTGAAAACCTAATTCTTTTGCTATTTCCACCACTTCCATCCAATCACTTTTGCCATTTCCATTCCCATCATAGTCCATATCCCAGATGACTACACCGTTAATATCTAAAAGAGCGAAGTCTATTGCTAGTCCATAATTATGATAAGACTCCCCGCCCTTTGCATTGGTTACAATTGAGCCATCTGTCGTTCTTCCTTGCTCATATAAACGATCTTGCTCTTCTATACTTCTAAAGTCCTCTGTAATGACAGTCCGAATTCCAATATCACCTGCCTTTTGAACAAGGATATCTTTCTTTTCCTTTACAATAGGATTCAATTCAGTAGGCATTGGCACATCACTATAGTCTCTTTCAGGCACATTTAATTTCCAATATATTAGAAGAATAAAGATAAAAATTAATAATATAAAAATGCTTCTGCCATGCTTCTTTCTTTTTTTTCGCAAAATTACGCTCCCATACTTCTGATGTTGTTTTCATTCATTAAGCCGATGATTTTGGACGGATAGTTAATTTTTTGGGGACATGAAATAGATGCCAGATCATGGACAGAAGGATTCCCCTTTTCTAGATTTGACATGCCAATACAGCCACTGACTTATCCATCCCGTCTCTACCATATTTTAATGTAAATATTCAAAGCGAGTAGTGCTTCCAGTCTGTCCAGCAATAACCTCTAATCTAACTTCCATTCGATCCTTTAATTCAGGAACGTGGGAAATGACCCCGACTAATCGTCCTGCGTTTTGGATATCCATCAGTGTTTCAATTGCTTGATCTAGCGACTCTGGATCTAGCGTTCCAAAGCCCTCATCAATGAACATCGTTTCCAGTGAGATTCCACCAGCAAAATTTTGTACGACATCACTTAAACCTAATGCTAAGGATAATGCTGCCTTAAAACTTTCTCCTCCTGATAATGTTTTAACATGCCTTTCTTGTCCAGTATATTGATCAAATACGAGTAATTCTAATCCACTTTGCACATTTCCCTTTGATCGATCACTCTTTCGGACAAGCTTATATCGCCCACTAGTCATTTTTTTAAGTCTACTGTTCGCTTGAAGTAATATTTCATCTAAAAAGGATGCAAGAACATAGCGCTCAAATGTAATTCTTTGTGCATTTTGACCTCTTGAAATATCATATAAATGCCCAACAAGATTAAATTGATTTTCTAATTCTTTTACTTTCCGGTTTATTTCAAGTACTTGTGCTTGGATTTCTTTATTATCTTTTTGTTTTATTATCATATTTGTATGCTCTTGCTGGAATCTATTTGCTTCTTCCACTATTCTTGTTAGCTTCGTTTCGAGCTCTTCTATATTTGGAACCGCAATATCTTTAAGTGCAACTTCTAAATCCTTTAAGCGATCAGAAGCAGAACGACACTCTTCTCGATATGCTTGAACCGCTGCTTTTAGCTTTTCTACTTCTTGTTCCTGCAATTTACTTTCTGCATAGGATCGATAGGTTGGAAACCCTTGCTTTGCCATTTTTTCTAAGAATATATCCCTTTCTGTCTGTAAGCTTTCGGATAGCTGCCTAATTTGTTTTTCTAGGCTTTCTAAACGAACTAACTCCTTTTGTGATTTTTCTTTCGTATTCTGCAACTTTTCTTGAGCTAAAGCAAATTGAGCTTCCAATTTTTCTAACCGCAGCATACTTTCTTGCGATACTTTTTTATATTTGGGTAATTCTCTCAAGTCGGCCGGAATCGTATCCTGCATTTTTTTTAAGGTTGTATTTTGTTCCGTATATTCAATAGTTGTTTCTCTTATTACTTCTGTTGTTTGTTCAAGTAGTGCTTGCACTTCTTGAAATTGCACTTCAACATCAGATAGAGACAACTTCATTTTTTCCATCTCTATTGTTTGCGCCTCTAATTTCTTTTGCTCAAGACTCAATTCCTGCAATTGATTTTTAATTGTATTTGCTGTTATCGCGCTATCCCCATCACTAAATAAAGGATAGATATCGACAACCTTTTTTAGCTTATTCTTTGCATCTTCTGTATACCATTTCCATTGTGTATTGGCCTCAAGCCAAGCAGTTTCTGCTTTTGTTTTTTCTTTTTCTATGCTTTCAAGATCCTTTTTTGCACTTTTTCGATCCTCCTCAGAGAAATCTTCGGTATGAAGATGATTTGTTGCTGGACTTGGATGATGTACACTTCCACAAACCGGACATGCTTCATCCACTTTTAAACTTGCTGCTAAAATAAGCGATTGGTTGGCAATCCACTTATTTTCAAGTTCTTCTACTAATGCTTTTGCATCATCATATCTATTTAATACTTGATCTAGCAATTGTTTTTTTGAATTGGCATCAGACTTTCGTTTCATGCTAGTATGTTCTACTTCCATATATTCATTTATTCTTTCTAATATAGTTTGCAGATTCCGAATTTTATCTTTATTATCTAGAAGTAATTCCTTCATACCGTCTAGCTGTTTTATCCGCTCTTTATACTTTTGAATAGTAATCTCTTTTTCTTTTCGTTGTTTTTGAAGGATTTCTTGTTTAGAAGCATGGCTTTTCATCGCTTTTGTTAATTGATGGAGCTTTCCTTCTACTTCCGCATACTGCAGAACATCCTTTTCCATATTTTTCAATTCAACAAGGTAATTAGCTAATTGTTTACGCTCTTCTTCTTTCGTTATCTCTTCCTTATATAGTTGATCTGCTTCCATTAGTTGTGCTTTAAGCGCTTCTATAGATGTTCGAATTGCCTTTTCTTCTTCTTTTCTATCATCAATTTGTCTTTTTAAGTGATGACAAATTTCCTCTTGCTGTGCAAGGACGGCAGCTTTTTGGGCTAAATCGATTTTCTTTTCTATTTCTGTATATTCCGTTTTCTGACTTTCCAATTCCTTTAAACGTGTGGAAAGATCTTCTTTTAACTTCATTTGCTTAATTATCGATTCTGCTTCAAATAAATGCTGTTTAATGACATCTCGTTCTTTATTTTTCTCGTCGACCTTCGTTTGTAATCTTCCTACCTCTTTTTCCATCGACTCTATTTCTCGCTCTAATAGCGGGAGAATGGCGACATCGTTCTCACTATCTTGTGCCATTTGTGCAATTAAATCTTTATTAAATACTGCAGCTATTTTAGATAGTGAATTTGTACGTAATATTACCTTTTGCTCAACTTCCTTTTTTAGTCCTTGTGCCTGCTCCTTTAGTTTATCTTCAATACGCTTATACATTTCTGTATGGAATAAACGTTGCAAGATATTCTCTTTTTCTTTACTGTCTGATGTAAGTAATTTGCGAAATTCCCCTTGTGGAATCATCAGTATTTGGCGAAATTGATTGCTATCAATTTGCATAATTTCCTTCACTTTTTCATCTACATCACGAACAGAGGAAGCAACAAGCAATTCCTTTCCTTCTTCATCGAATGTAAAGAGTTCAGCTTTCGCACCAATTGTCGTAAATCCATCTCCTCTTTCTTTTTTCTTCTCTTGCTGAGGAGATCGAGTGATGAGATAACGTTTTTCCTTTAATTTAAATTCAAAACTGACTTCTGTTAATAAGGAATCATCGGCAAATTGACTTCTTAATTCTTGCCCATTGCGATCTTCCCCGCTGGCTTTGCCGTAAATAGCATAGCTAATCCCATCAAAAATAGTAGTTTTACCTGATCCTGTTTTTCCAGAGATGACAAACATTGTACGATTGCCTAAAACAGTAAAATCAATAACCTCTTTGTGAGCATATGGACCAAATGCCTGCATGGTTAGTTTTAATGGTCTCATTTTCGTCCCTCCTCTCTTAGAACTTGATTAATAACACTCGCCATCCAATCCTTTTTCTCTTCTGAAAAGGTTACAGTAGTCATTTCTTCGTAAAAAGATGCAAATAATTCCAGTTCATTTTGCTGTATTTCCTTTTGCACTTGCAAAACAGACTTATCTTTTCGATCTTTGTTTTCTATTTTTCTTTCTAAGTGCAGAACATTTGGGTAGACTTGTCTTAGCTTTTGGATTGGATCAAGTATCGCTCCTTCATCAAGCAAAGTTATTTTCAAATAATCATCTACTTTTTGTTGCTGATAAAAATTTATATCTAGCAGTTCTTCTATATGACCTTCTAGCTCTCTCATATCTTTCTCCGGTGTTAGCGCATGATATTTTTGCGTAAAATTCCCTTTTTCATCCATTTCAATAATGGACACAGATTTCTTTTGCTTCGCTTCGGAAAATGAATATTTCATTAAGGAGCCTGAATATTTAACCGTTTGATGATTAATAGCCTCCGGGCTATGCAAATGACCTAAAGCACTATAAGCAAAGGGGGCAAACAATTCAACTCCGACACAGCCTGATCCACCGACAGATAAAATCCGCTCCGAATCAGATGTTTTCCCCCCCAGTACAAAGCTATGTCCAATCAACACATTTGGTTCATTAATCTGCAAATTATTTTCCATTTTACCAATAATGGCTTTCATTGCGTCATGATGATTTAGAATCGAATCATCCTCTAGCATTTTTCTGACTACTACTGGCTCGCAATATGGTACTAAGTAGAAATTAACCCCAGCTAAAGACACCGGTGAAAAGCTATTTTCGATTTTTCCATTTAAATAAAATTGATTTTTCTGGTACCAAGAACTTCCGAAAGATAATCTTTCTGCACTATCATGGTTTCCAGATATAGCAAGTATTGGTGTATTTAGCTCAACATTAATAAAATATAAAACCTCATCCAGTAAATTAACGGCATCTGTAGGCGGAATGGAGCGATCATATAAGTCGCCTGCAATAATGACAGCATCTGGCTTTTCTTTCTCTACCAGCTCCATAAATTGTTTCAGCATAAAGCGTTGATCTTCTGTCATGTATAATCCATGAACTAATTTCCCCAAATGCCAATCGGCAGTATGAATAAATTTCACTATTTTCACCTCTAAAATTTTTTATGAAAAAGCATTTTTGGCTGTTTTCGTAAAGTTTGTTGCTATATCTGCACCCTGTATACACTTCGTTTACAATCGGGCGCTACATTCTAATCTCATCAGATTGTACGTATATGCAGAGTGCTTCTTATTACTAATAATTTTTGTAACCCTTTGAAAATGCAACTATTTATAAGCTGCATTTACGCTTATTATTTACTTCAATTTATTCCATGCAGTAAAGTCATAATGCATTTACATGGAGATAAAAGCATATATTCTATCATTATAGCAAACATTTTGTAAGAGAAGGAATGAGAGAAAAAGTAAACCAATTATTTCTATTTACATAAATCTAATAGAGCTGGTTATATATAATGAGGGATATGGTATAGAAAAAGGTCAGACCTTTTAAGAGATCTGACCTTTTTTATATGAGGAATGCTATTATTATATTTTAGTAACGTTAGCAGCTTGAGGTCCACGAGCACCTTCTACTACTTCAAATGAAACGTCTTGGCCTTCTTCTAAAGATTTAAAACCTTCCACTTGAATCGCTGAATAGTGAACGAATACATCATTTCCGTCTTCTGCTTCAATAAAACCAAATCCTTTTTCTGCATTAAACCATTTAACTTTACCGTTTTTCATGTGAAAAAATCCTCCTAAAAAGCTTTGCTAGCTTCATCTTTTAATTACCATTTTCATCGCATAAGCATTAAACTATTAATCTCTTAAAATATAAGTTCGATCAATAAATAACATACTAAATACGTTAATAACGGTTAATGTAAATTTAACATTTTTAACTATTATTGTCAATAGAAAACCCTTTCATTTTTCAAACAATTATAATTAATAGAGAAGCTCTTTCATTCTATCCTTTTATTAATTCGGGTAAACTTTGAATTGATTTGATCATAATATCCAGTTTCGTTTCAATTCTATTCAGCAAATAGAAACTGATTACAATTGGAAATCCAACTTGGCTTATAAATGAAATCAAGTCTTCCATTATAAGTTCCTCCTCATAGTATCTCTTTATTACCTTAGGGCTACTGGCATGGAAACCATTAGCCCTTAAGCAATTTGTTCAAAAACCGTTACTAATCGTTAAATCTCATAATCAGTTACATTTCTTTCAACAAGGCGTATTCCTTTCACTGCAATTAATTCTCCGTTCGCACTGCTTAATGCATTAGCTGAAATAATACTTTGCATGACTGTTGATACTTGTTCCGCATCTACTGGTTCAACAGGACTTTCAAGGGAAATTTTTGTTGACTTCCCATTACTCGTTTCAAAAGTTAACTCTAATGATTTCGCCATTTAAGATTCTCCTTTCATTCCTATTTAGGTGTTACTACGGCTGAATAATTTCTGAGACATCATTTCTTTCAATAGAAAATAAAGTATAAGTAACTAGCGATGATAAACTTGCTGCGATCTCAGCTAGCTGTTCAGGGGATGCCGTTTGCTTAACATTCCTAAACGTCTTTGTTACATAATTAGGATCCCCGTTTTCCTTCATACCATTTTGAAACGTTAGCTTAATACTTGATTCATTCCAAATTGCTTCTGCCATCTCCATCACCTCCTTTCACTCCCTAAATAGAGGAAAGGAAAGAAAAAGGACAGTGTATGAATAAATAAGATGATTTTTTCTTAGAGTGTTTTCTGTCATAGGTTATGTAACAATCATTTTTCTTCCTTAGTACATATGCTAGTAATATAGAATAAAAGGAGGGAAAATACTGTGGAATGGTTACAATCTTTTTTACTTGACCATTATTATATATTAGTACCGGTTCTATGGATCATCGGCTATGCTCTTAAGCAAACGCCAATAATACCTGATTGGTCTATCATTTGGATTCTTCTCCTAGCATCTATTGTATTAGCCACTTTTGCATATGGATTTAGCTTTGAAGCAGTTACTAACGGCATTATAGCTGCAGGAGTATCTGTATTCGGACACCAGCTTGTCAAACAGACAGTTAAGGATAGAACGAAATAGTTCTATTCTATAGATACATGGTAAAGGGATGATTACATGTTTTTGCTAAAAAAGAGCCGATCTTCCTTTTGTTTATACAAAAAGATCGACTCTTTCTATTTATAGCTAATTATAATGTAAAATGGGACACAGTTTTTTGAAGCCTTGATGCAATTTCCGATAACCTTTTAGCTGAATCTGTCATCTCGGTCATAGATGCTAACTGCTCCTCTGTTGCTGCAGACGTTTCTTGTGTAAAGGAAATACTTTCTGCCGAAATTTTATAAACACTTTCCATAATCCGCTTCATTTCATTGCTATTTTTTGATAGCTCTTCTATTTCATTCGTTACTTCTTGTACATTTTCTGATACATCGGAAACAGATTGAAAAATTTCTTTAAAGGCGATACTTGTTTTTTCCGTTTCTAAGAGACCTTTACTTACAATCGAGTTAGTATTATTCATGCCATCAACTGCCAGGCTTATTTCCTTTTGAATCGTATCCGTTACATGTTGAATTAAATGGGCAGAATTACTGCTCTCTTCAGCAAGTTTTCTAACCTCGTCTGCCACAACAGAAAATCCTTTACCATGTTCTCCTGCTCTTGCAGCTTCGATGGCTGCATTTAATGCCAATAGATTTGTTTGCTCTGCGACATTCGTTATTAATTCAGCAATTTTTTTAATTTCTACAGACTTTTCTTCCAGCATTTTGATGGTCAGGGAGGAATCTTCAACAGAATAACTTATGTCCTTCATTTTATGAACCACATCATCAATGGAGCGATTACCGTCTTTTGCCTTCTGCATGGAGCCAGTCATTTTTTCTTTCATACTGAAACTACGTACGGTTATTTCTTCCATGCTTTTATTCATAAGACTGTAATTCTCAACTGCAATTTGAAATTGGTTTAATTGGCTCTCCACTTGTTCTACCGTTTTTTCTGAAATACTAGAAACCTGTTCCGCCACAATCGCCGTTTCTTTTGCACTATTTTCCATTTCCGTACTACTGGCAGTAACGATATTAGCTGTCTCTCTTACCTCCTGGATAATTAAGCCTAATTCATCGTTCATTATACTTAATGATTGGACCATTTCTCCAAATTCATCATTTCGCTTTC
The DNA here is from genome assembly GCF_052116745.1 of Niallia sp. Sow4_A1. NCBI lineage: Bacteria > Bacillati > Bacillota > Bacilli > Caryophanales > Bacillaceae > Niallia > Niallia sp. Sow4_A1. The sequence continues at coordinate 93,727 of NZ_JBQKKM010000003.1, forward strand.
CTTTCACTTCTTGCTTTGTAAGATTCCCTTCACTAACCTTTTTGATAATACGAGAAGAATCTCTCATGCCTCTTGCTATCGTTCTACTAATCCACACAGCAAGTATGACTGCTGAAATCATCGCAAAGGCACTTATTGCAAGGACTATATAAATATAAATCTTTGTTTCACTTTCTACTTTGCCTCTTATTTCACTCATTCTTGTTTCTTCATATTTAATTAACTGATCTGTTTGATTACTAAATTCAGTACGAATGTCATTAGACTGATTAATAAGGGAAAGATAATTTTCTTCATTTTCTAAAATTTTTTCCTGGACTGCCTTGTCACCTAGAACTAAAAAATCAGCTTGAAGCTTTTGGATGCTTTCAAATAAGTCTTTACTAGTAGCATCGTTTTCCATACTATTTAATGTATCAAAATCATTCACCAGTCTTTTCGAACTACTATCATAATTTGTCAGATAGGAGGTTTCTCCTGTAAGTAAATATCCATTTATACCATCTGATTGGAGCAACATGTCTATTTTCATGTTTTTTAAGATGATTACCTTATTTACTTGCTGATCAATCACATTTGTGTAGTTTTTATCAACCTTTGCAATTTGTGTTATAGAGAGAGTCGCAATTAATAAAATACATATAATAACTAAGAGAAAACCTAGCCCCAACTTTTTTGTAATTGTAAATCTCATAACCTTCTCCCTTCTATATTAACCAATTAAGACTTTTAAGAAATTAATGACTTTTTCTATTATTCTATGATGATTATTCTATTATACTAGCAATTAAGACTTTTTTACTAGATAGTTTTTTAGTAAAAAAATTTTTTCCATCGTTACAGATTTACTCCAACATAAAAAACTAGCAGGAATTCACACATGAATTCCTGCTAGTTTAGCGATATTTACCTTAATGGACAGTGCTTAATTTTTTTGCCAGCTTCTTGTAATTGAAATACATAGAAATTCGCCAAGGTACTATCATACAGAAAGCTAGCATCCAGAACATGCCTCCTAATGGTCCCACATCAATTGAACTGCTTAAAATAAATTTAGCAACAATTCTAATGGCTAATAGTCCAAATAAAATATAGACAAATGCTTTCGAATTAATTAAATATATATCCTGATCCTTAATTTCAAACTTTGTTGTTTTAATTAAAAGAAATGAGAATAATATTCCCGCAATGGCTGCTTCCAAAATTTCCTGTCCAGTAATCCGAAAATAAGGAAAAACAAACATAAGTGCACCTGTACTCATAAAAAATGGAGGAAGAATAATCTTTTTTGGTGAAACTGGCTTCGTAGCCGCTTTCATTCTTAACACCATAAAAAAGACACCCATAAACACTGCGATACATGTTGAAATTATGACAGAAGCCATAGAAAAAACCCCTTTACTTACCTTTTATCTCATAATAATATTTTTAATCTTACCATCAAGATTAGTCCTCTGTCCATTTTTTATAGAACAACAGTGTCTAATTAACGGCAAAAAAAAACGGATACGATAAACATATCCTTTAATACTACACAATCGTTATTTTAAAACTCTATTTATTGCATCTAGTACACGTGTATCATCAAAAGGCTTTACAATAAAATCCTTTGCACCTGCTTCAATTGCTTCAACGACCATTTTTTGTTGCCCCATTGCAGAACACATAATTATTTTTGCCTGCGGAAATTCTTGTTTTATTTCTTTAACAGCGTCCAATCCGCTCATCTCTGGCATTGTAATATCCATTGTGACCAAATCCGGATCTAATTCACGATACAATCTTACTGCTTCTTTCCCGTTTTCTCCTTCACCAACTACTTCATGATTTGATTTAGTTAAAATATTTGAGAGAGTAATTCTCATAAACTTTGCATCATCCACAATCAATATTCTAGCCATCTTGCTTCCTCCTCAACACCCAAAAACAAAAAATCTATTAATATAAATTTATTTACTATCCCTTATTTCAATATAGCGAATCTTTATGATAATTTCAATCTATTTTGTCATAATATATGACAAACCATGGCATGTATGTGTCTAACTTTTTGAGATTTTAAACGAATTTTCTATCCTACTTTTTAACTATCATTATACAGGAACATAAGACTATTAAAAGCCTTGAAAATCGCCAAATATTGGTGAAATGACGCGTGTTAACCATTTCATTCCATCCATATATAACAATATACCCATTAAAATCATACAATAACCACCAATTTTCATCCAATAATGACTATACTTTTTTAGCTTGTTCAAATGTGAGACAAAATAAGACAATAAGATAAACGGAAAAGCAAATCCAAGAATGTAGGCTGTTAAATATAGTAAGCTCGTTTCTGGATGAAGGCTTGCTAATGATAAAACTGTTGCTAGAATTGGACCATTGCATGGAGTCCAGCCTGCTGCAAAACTTAAACCGATTAAAAAGGAGCCAAGATACCCTGTTGGTCTTGTTTTAAAGGAAAAACGATATTCTTTCATCAACCACTTAGGCTGCCATAACCCAATTATCATGAGACCAAACAAGATAATAAGAATGGATCCTATCTTTCTAACTTCTTCTTGATATGTCTTAAAGTATGTCCCTATGAAGGACGAACCGAAACCGAGCGTTATAAAAATAAGTGAAAACCCTAAAAGGAATAATAGTGTATGCCAAAAGCTAGCATTTTTAATGATACTTCCCTTTTCAAGCTGCCCAATTGACATTCCAGTAATATAGGATAAATATGCTGGATATAATGGTAAACAGCATGGAGAAATAAAACTTAAAAAACCTGCACCCAAAGCTATAAATAAATTTATATCAACCATTATTTATTTCTCACCTTCTCCCATATATTAACTATATGCTTGTTCAATCTGTTTATGTACTTTTCAATATTTTTGCATTTACTTCCAAAAATAGATATAATTAAATAAATCATTTTCAAAAAAATAGAAACTTGCATTAGTGGGGATACTTCCTACTATCTTGTATGAGTAAATTAATATCAAACTATGTTTCCTAACGATTTCACAACTATTAGAGTTATCAGGATTAATATACGGAAAGGACCATATACCATGCTAAAAAAGCAATTACTAACTCAAATTGAATTAAAACGGTCAGAGCTAATTGAAATTGCTATGAAACATGGTTTTTCATCGTCCTCAGCCATTATATGCAGTCAAGAATTAGATGTATTACTAAATAAATATAATGAAATGAATCTAAAAAAAGAATTTCCTAACTTTCGAAAATCAAAAGAGCAATGGAATGTTTAAGCAAAAAAACCGAAGTTAACCGCAAATACTGCGGAAATCTTCGGTTTTTTATTCGCTTAAAAGGCTTTTTGCTATTTTAAGTAAGTTCTACTTGATGCTCTACCGTTTCTTCAATAGAATCTGCCGCTCCATTTTGAAGAAGATACATTTTATAATACAATCCCTTTTGCTGAAGCAATTGCTGATGATTACCTCTTTCAACAATATTTCCTTTATGAAGGACAAGAATTAAGTCCGCATCTTGAATAGTAGAAAGACGATGAGCAATTGCAATTGTTGTTCTACCTTTACGCATTTTTGATAAGGCAAACTGAATTGCCTCTTCTGTTTCTGTATCAATATTTGCGGTTGCTTCATCCAAAATCAAGACTTTCGGATTGGTCAAGATTGTGCGCGCAAACGCAATAAGTTGGCGCTGTCCGCTAGAAAATGCAGAACCTCTTTCCACCACTTTATGATTATATTGATCCTCTAGCTTTTCTATAAACTGGTTCGCTTGCACAAATTTTGCCGCTTCGATTACTTCTTCGTCCCGAACTTCCCTATTATATAGACGGATATTATCCTTTACTGTCCCATAAAAGAGGAACGGATCTTGTAGTACCAAGCCCATTTTCTCGCGGAGTTCATGCTTGCTGAAGGTCTTTAACGATTTGCCGTCAATAAGAATATCCCCTTTTCCAAAATCATAAAACCGCATAAGTAGATTAACAATCGAGCTTTTTCCACTTCCGGTATGCCCTACTAATGCAACAGTTTCTCCTTCGCGAGCAGTAAAGGAAATATTTTTCAATACATCTTGTTTGCCATCATAGGAAAATGTAACATTTTTGAATTCAATAACTCCATTTTCAATTTTATTCTTGCTATCGGGCACAAGAGTTGGCTCTAAATCTTCCTCATCCAAAATAGTAAATACGCGAAACGCAGATACAATTGCTTGTTGGTATAGCGATAAACGCATCATCATATTATTTACAGGTTCGAAAAAACGGTCTAAATAGCTAACAAACGCGTATAATACACCGATTTCAATTGGATTCGTAAAAGAAGATATTCCAAAATAACTTAACACAAGAATTAGACCTAAGACATAGACTAGATCTATTGCTGGTCTAAGCAATAAACCTTCAAGCTTTATATTCTTCATTCCTGCTTTATAGTGCTTTGTATTAATATCATCAAACTCCGCATTTAATCTTTTTTCTTGTCTGAATACTTGAATAATATTCATTCCCTGTAAAGATTCGCTAAGTTTCGCATTTAACTGGCTTAATCGTTCTCTAATATCCTGATAAAAGCTAGCACTATACTTTCGATACGTATAAATAATAAATCCAAGAATCGGCAGTAAAATTAAACAAATGGCACCGAGCTTTACATTTAACACAAACATCGCGATTACGATGCCAAATATCATAAATCCACTTTGAATAAAAGTCGCAAGAACGCTAACAAACATATCTTTAATTGCCTCTGTATCATTCGTAACTCGCGAAACAATACTTCCAGCGGGAATTTTGTCAAAAAAGCGTAGTCCTAGTGTATGAATTTTTGAAAATACATCAACTCGAAGCTGCTGGATAATGTATAACGCTATTTCTTGAAACTTAAACAATTGAAAATACATAATTACGACATTCATTATTTGAATAAGAATATAGGTTATGCCCAATACCGCTAATGGCTGTAATTCTAAATTTCGTGGTGTTAAATAATCATCAATAAATACTTTAATTAAGTACGGTCCTGCAAGTTCTCCCAATGTTGATAAAATTAGAAGAGCGAAAGCAATCATTACCGCTTTCTTGTGTGGTTTAATATAACGCAATAAACGAAACAATACTTTTCGCTGTTGTTCACTCGTCAATTTAATTGTCTTATCCATTTGTATCCCCCATGCTGACCATTACTTCTAAAGCTTGGCGATGGTACATCTCTTTATACCAACCATTTTCTTTCACAAGCTTTTGATGGTCCCCACTTTGAATAATTTGCCCCTCATCTAATACAATGATAAGGTCTGCATGCTCAATTGCACTTAATCGATGTGAAGTAATGATCGTTGTTTTCCCTTCCCTATTTTCCTTCAGGGCTGTTAAAATGGTTTCCTCGGTTTTTGCATCCACCGCTGAAAGGGAATCATCTAAAATAAGAATTTCTGGATTCATCAGAAGTGCTCTTGCAATAGAAATCCGTTGTTTTTGACCACCAGATAAGGAAACTCCTCTTTCTCCGACAACTGTGTCGTAGCCATCTGTAAACATAAGGATATCCTCATGAATATTTGCCAACCTTGCAGCCTCATGGATTTCTTTCTCAGAAGCATTCGGATTTGTAAAAGCAATATTTTCTCTTACACTAGCGGAAAAGAGAAAATGCTCCTGTGGTACATACCCAATCGAAACTCTTAATGCATCTATATCTATTTGTTTTATTTCTGTCCCGTTAATCATTATCTTTCCATCGTAATGATCATATTCTCTAAATAACAATTTTAAGAGTGTTGTTTTCCCAGCCCCAGTTTTCCCTACTATTCCAAGTGTCTGCCCTCGTTTTAAATGATATTGGATGTTTTGTAGAACGTCTACTTTCTTGTTATAGGAAAATTTTTTCAAATCGTACATAATGTCTCCTGCTGGAGGAGTCTTGATAGCTGCTGGATTATTGATAATATCAACTCTGGTTTCAAGCAACGCAGTAACTCGGTCGTAAGACGCTCTCCCTCTTTCCATAATATTAAAGAGCCATCCAAATGCAAGCATTGGCCAAATCAGTAGTCCCAGATAGGTAGTAAAGGAAACAAGCTGTCCTAAACTGAGTTCACCATTAATAACATAACGAGAGCCAAAAACAATCGCTAAAAAGAAAGAGATACTTACAATAATAGAGATGGTCGGATCATATAACGCATCCACACGAGCCACCTTAATATTCTTATCTACAACATCAAGAGAGGACTTACGAAAATCTTCTATATCTTCTTTTTCTTGCCCAAATGTTTTTAATACCTTTATTCCCGAAATACTTTCTTGTGTCTTATCATTTAAAGAAGAAAAAGCAGCCTGTGCTTGATGAAAATATTTATGTATTAATGAGCCATAATAGCTAGTCAATATTGCCATTAAAGGCATGGGTAATAAACAAATAAGCGTAAGTTTCCAGCTTATGGTTGTAGCCATTGCTATAATAACAAATCCGCCTGTTGCTAATGAATCAACTAGTGTAAGCACTCCCTGCCCAGCTGTTTGCTGGATAGCTTGAACATCATTTGTTGCATGTGCCATTAAATCCCCCGTGCGATTTCGCTGATAAAAGGACTGGGACATCTTTGTAAAATGACTATATAATTGATTCCTCAATAATTTTCCAAGCTTGACAGCTGATCCAAATATCATCACTCGCCAATAATAACGTAGCACATACATGGCTATAGCTGATGCAACTAGAATTCCTAACCACTGTAATAAAATGGACCAATTCAACGTCCTTCCTTGAATATGGTCAACTACAATACCAACTACTCTTGGAGGAATAAGCTGCAGAACTGCAACTAAAATCAACAGGAAAACTCCTCCAACATATGCCTTCTTCTCCTGCATAAAATACCATTTTAAATCGAAAAAAACTTTCAAACTTATACACCTCTTGTCTGTTGGAAACTAATTATGTAAAAATACCCTTCATTAGTTTAGCAAAATATTTAGGAACTGGAAAGAAATTTTATTATATTTTCAAAATATTTAATGGAGTAAAAATATTAGTTCTTTTAGGATGATATTACTTTATTAATCGTCTTTTTATCTAGTGTGTATGTTGCTTTATATTTCTCGATAATGTTTTGTCTATTTCCCGTCTCTCCTCCTAATCGAATATGTGTTCGTATATAAATTTAGTTTAATATCGCCATTGTTAGCTGTCAATACAAAAAGGAATAAATGTTCGAATAACTCATCTTTTGTAATATGGTTTAAAAAAATTTAATTAAATTAATTTTCTGTATATATGTTATAATAAAAAGGTTGTTTATTTAGAAATCAAATTTGTTAAAGGAGGCGTTCATTATGACAAGCAATTTAATCATATCGATTCCAAGGGGAATATGCCTAATTAACAAAACTATTTAGGATTCCCCAAATTTGAAAAGGGGAAAAAATGATGAATACTGCCAAAGTAAAAATTGTAGAACTGAATGCTGATAATTGGTATACATGCTGTGGATTAAACTTATCAGAGGAACAAGCAAAATTTATGGAACCAAATGCTATATCTATCGCTCAATCTAAATTTGCACCAACTTTGAATCCGTTTGCTATCTATTATGAAGAGAATGTAGTAGGTTTTTTAATGTTCAATTCTTCAATCGAAGAACTTGGTGGACATTGGATATATAGAATCATGATTGATAAAGATTTCCAAGGACAAGGGATAGGAAAAGCAGCCACTTTATTAATGGTAGCGGAAATGAGAAAAATACCTGATCTCAAAAAAATTGTGGTTGGCTATCATCCCGAAAATAAAGCAGCCCATTCTTTGTATTCCAGTTTGGGGTTTATTGATAATGGAGATAGATTTGGGAAAGAAATGGCTGTTGTTAAAAATATAAAATAAAGCTTCTATCAGAATGGACATCTATCCTTACTGCAACTAAGGTTGGGACATAAACATTGCAGCTAACAATAAATACGAACGATTATGCGGTTAGTTTACATAATCGTTCGTATTTATATTTTAGAAAAAGGTTTAAAAATGAAGTGAAATGGAGCGGAGAACGGTCGACTCCTGCTGGAAGTAGAGCAAGCTTTAGACCCCACAAAACTTAAGCCGAGGAGCCTTTTTTTAATTTATTTACATTCTTTTTAAATAATCCAAAAAGGAATCCTTCATTTCATCTTTTAAATAGTTGCATCTATATTTTTCATATTTTTGGTCTGAATTAAGAGAAAAAAGATAGGTGGAATGTGGCATATTCACCTTTTCTCCTATCTAAAATAAACAGACCTTCACCAATTGTACTAACCTCAAAAAGTTAAATTCTTTATTATAACTTTTAGCAATCAGTATAAATTTAGGAGAGGGTTTCTCATATTTCATTAATTAATTCGATAAAATCTTCAGCAGAAAGAACATTGAATGAATATTGTGATACATCGAACATGCCGCTTTTATAGTCATTTGAAATAATAAAGTCTGCGTTATAACCTATGGCACATTGCACAAACATTAAATCTGTTTTATCTTTAATCTCAGAAACATCATCCATATCTGCTATATTTACTGAACTACCATAATAAAATAATTTTGAAATGTAATTTAAAGTTTTCAATCTATCATTTTTATCATCGATAAATTTTCTAGCGAAATTTTTAGTAACATATAATAATTCGCCTATACTATCTTGTGAAAAACCTAAATATATTTTATTATCTCTTATTAGTTTAAGAATAGTTTGGCAATTTGAATTACCATAAAACTATCCTTGAATGAAAATGTTTGTATCAATAACTACTTTATACTTTTTCGTCATCTTCTTTTATAATCTAATGCTTTTTTAATTTCATCAGGAGTTAGATTTTTTTCACTAATTGTTTTTTGAATAATGTCTTGAAGATCATCCATGAAGTCTAATACTTGGTCTTCTTTTTTTACGACTGTTGCCATGTCTTTTTCCTCCCTATTATCCATATTGTAACACCACCTTAAAAGAAGTTATTACTATACTTTATTGCCTATATTGTACCATATATTCCTCTTCGGAAGAAGAAATTCATTGGGATATTTTCTCATTGACAAAACAAAATAATTTGAAATAAAGAATATTTTGTCAATTATCGAGGTTTTTGGAAAAATAAATAAGCCAGGAGTTAAAACCCGTCCTAAGCATTTTCAACAATGTTTTTAATTGTATCTACTAACTCTTCAATACATTCTTTGTGCGAAATTATATATACTCTAGCTGTTGAATAAAGATTCCCTTACAACATACACGTAAATCAATAACTTCAGTCACGTTTGGAAAATTCTCAGTAGCTTGTAATCCTATAACTTCTGCATCTGAAAAAATGGTTAAACCACTTCCTTCACCAAAAATCGATATACCAAAATCATTAATATATTTGAATTATTAGTTCGAGAAAGGTAACTAAGGCGATTCAACTTTTCTAGCAATCTTCTCTTCATATTTTTTAGATTCAAACCCTAAGAGGAATGCTCTGTGATCTTAAACATTGAAACAATAATTTGAGCTTGTAAACCCTCTAATTGTATACTTCTAATATAAGCTTTTACATCATGTACTGTTATAAAATCTTACACAGTAATTCCTTTTTTCTCTTGTAGATAATGTTTCATCGCTCGATACTCTTGATTTTTGTTAATAATTTTTTTGTGAATCTAATACAAAAAACCACCTTCCTATTGGTTTAGTTTCCAACAGAATAGGCGGTTTTAACTAGTTTGATGACAGATTAACCAATTTCACTTAAAACTTCTATGTTTGTTTCATCTATCACTAATAATCACGTTATAAAAACGAATGATTGCTATCTAATCAACCAAGAGAATAGGATGTCACCCCTTGTTACCAAGGGAGCTCGTCTATTATTTTCCTTGTTGCTTGTTCATCGCTGTCATCATTTGATTGATTTTCTTTTGAGAAGGTTTCATTAAAAATCAGTTATAATCGATAAAAATGTTGATTTATCAAGGTTTATTATCTATTCAATTCTACTAATCTATTATGAAAAATATATCATGATTAATACGGCTTGTCCATAGATACTTGAAAAATCCAACTAAATTTTATTTATTTTTCTTTTTATAAGGAATAGACGGAATGTTGATTAACAACACACCGTCATAACATTATTCTCATGTATTCAAAAAGCACTCCCTATATCCTTCAACAGATTCAGTATTAACGGACTAATCTGAATCAATACATAACCTAATCCAGCATTCATTATTGAACTCCATCCCTTCTCACTCTTTCCAAGCATAAAGAAGAAACATCCACCTACAATTATTACACTTGCAACTGGAAAAGACAGCGCAACAAGAACATCAACTAATGGATCTAAAGCATGTGCTAATGTCTCCATTGCAGTATGACCAGCAAATTCAGTCGCGGCATTAACCGGAACAGCTACAGGACTAGCAGCAAAGGCAGGTTTAGCTAATAATAATGGAATAGTTATAGATGTTCCTACTCTCCTAATTACCTTACCTACATTACTTTTGGACTTTTTTGTCTGTAAGTTTTCATCCCCCAAAGTTGGGGAGTGAAATTCCTCCTTTAAAGACGTAAACTTGACTTTTTTATTACTCTTTTTGGATGCGTAATATTTTTCTTTCTTATACTTTCCACTCATAAAATCATTAAAAGCGATAGTCTCCATTATAATCTCTCCCTTTAAGTTAACTCCGACATTATGTCTGTGTTACTGAGTAACTTCATGTCACTGAGTAATTTTTTATGTCACGCTGTACTAATTACAATTTTAGAATCTCAGAATTCAAAAAATGGATATTCAAATATTCTTATCTATATCTGAAGATATTTGAATATCGCGATTACCCATAATTGCTCATACAAGATTAGATAAGTGCATTATAGACTGTTTGTACAATATTTCTTGTCCACTCAAATATTTTTTAAAGGGGTGATATAAATTATGTAGAATCTAATAATGTGAGGTGTTTTAAAAGTTGATTAAGAATTATTTTAGCTGAGGGGTATTTTGATTAAGGGGGAACTATGTTAATACATATTGCTATTTATTATGATACACATTATCCAGGCTTAGGCAGTAATGGAACACTATCTCGTGGTAACTACGAAGTCGATTCACTTGAATATACAATTGATCCCAATCGAGAAGCATCAAGAGTCGCAAAAATAGCATGTGACAAATTGATTAGGGAAAACGTAAATAAGGTCACTCTAAATAAAATAATTTACAATGAGACGAATGATATTACAGATAAGGTTAGAGAGCTATACATCAGCAGGAAATGAGTCTAAGAAGGTGGGAGAAAGAAATGACAACGCGCAAAAAAGAATTATTAACGGTTAAAGAAATGATGGATATTACTGGATTAGGAAAAAATAAAATATATGAATTATTACATAGTGGGGAATTTACAGTCTATAAATTCGGATCAAAATTTATGGCTTTAGAGAAGGATTTCTACGAGTGGTTATATTGTAATAATAAAAAGAAAAATTCATATGTGTTTAAAGTAAAGGGACTCAAATAAACGAGTCCTTTTACTCTATTCATCACCGCATGTTTTATGAGGTATTTCCGTACCTCGGTATTTCGACGCAATGATATTATAATACTATTAGATTATTTATTCAACTGTTTCAACATTGCAGCTCTTGTATTCTTTCCATATATACCATCAACAGGGTTACAATATACACTTTGGAAACGTCTTAACGCATCATCTGTTTTAGCTCCCCATATACCGTCTACAGTTCCACATTTAAAGTAAAGTTTATTCAATGCTGTTTGAATCTGCTTTACTGCAGCCCCTTTACTTCCCTTCTTGTATGTACCAGTAGGTAATGAGTATGTTTCTTTCTTGGTTGTAGTTGACTTAACTTCCTCTTCAACTGTAACCTTACCAGTGTATTCTAAATGAGGATAATCAACAAACCCTTTCCAATCTCCACCCCATTCAAAGCCCATAGTTTTAGCAATGGTAGCTACTCTTTTCCAATCAGCATTCACAGTCCAGTACGCAGCTGTTCCTTCTTTATTGGTTAAACAATAATCAACCGCAATTCCTTTGTTATGGTTAGATTGACCACCTTTAGCATTAGTAACAATATTACCTGGCTTAGTACGACCTTGTGCATAGAGTTCATCTTGTTCTGCATTAGATCTGTAACCATCTGTGATTAGAACATAGATTTCTTCATCATAACATTGTTTGATTAAATCCAATACTTTCTCCTTTACTACTTCTTTAACTGCACCCATGCGCTTAACTGCTTTCTCTTGTAATGTTTTTACTGACATGCATAACATCTCCTTAATATTTTTTTAAATAAAAAAAGCAATAGCGATTAGTTATCACTCTTTACTTGGTTAAGTTATTTGCTTGTAATACTTCTTTTTGTTTCTGTCCTTTTTTACTTAAGTAATTATTTTTCCAGCCGGCATACAGTATGTATAAACCAGAACCTACAGCGATAACATCATTCACTAAGTCTTCTGAAATAGTTTGATAACCTAACATATTTAATACCGAATTAATAACTGCAACAATCAATAATGCGAATCGTGTTACGCTTGCTTTATCCATTCTAAATTCCTCCTTGTAATATTAGTCCCAAAACAGCAGCAATTATTGCTCCTACAACAATCCTTAGTAACCAAGTTGTATTACTTTTAATCGATGATAGATCTTCCTTAATGTCCTTGATGTTTGTTTCCGCAACGGCTAATCTGGTCTTAACATCTTTCATTTCATCTTCTAATTTGGAAACACGATGCTCCATTGCATCACCTCCTTAAAACATAAAAAGGACTCCTCCTTTATGGAAGAATCCTTAAATTAATATTTAATTTAATTACCGCACAATAGTATCCTTACTCTAATATCTCAATCACAAATTCATTTTCTCTTTCTTCAATAACTCGCCAATTAAATTCTTTAGTATCAGGTTTTATAAAAACCTCACCGTTAGTATCAACCACTTCAACTTTAGAAATAGTAATGATCATTTACAACTCCTCAACAATTATGTCATCATAAATCATTCCTGATGTATTCCAACTGCCAACGCCTATCTTTGTTTGTTTAGGGTAAGCCCCATCTTCAACTGACATGACTTCAATACCATTAACAAAGCATTTAATCAAATTATCTTTTACTATAACTTTAATTTTATCATTTGGACTTGGAACTGCTAAATTGGTTTGCGCGATTTGCGTAGAGTCTCTGTACAATTTGTAAATTCCTGAAGCATTAGACATAAAATAAGCTTTCCCACCATCTAAAGCTCTGAAGAATACTCTTGAACCAGATAAATTATTAACAAAAGTCACATTTACAACAAAATCAGATAAACCGGTTTCTGCGCTAATGAAATCTCTTTGACCACTTGTTTGAACTAGCATTAATTGTTTGTTTCTAATTTCGAATGTACCTGCTTCTATTGACCACGGTTGCCCTGTTTCAGCATTTCCAACAGTTCCATCAGGTCTATTAAACCGGTCAAGCAAAAACATCTTTTTCGACTTACTTATAACTCCTATAGATAACGCATTAGCAATAATCATCTTAATATACCGCCAATATATTCGTTGCTGTTGTACCTGTTGCCTTTATTTTCGTCACACAAAGTGGATGGATAACGCCTGCTGCTAACGATTTAAAAGTTACATCGGAACCATCTTTCATTGTTACAGCTACATCTCCGCTTGTACCTAGATATAATCCCGATGTTACTGATATTACTGTTGTATCATTAGGTGTTACTACAACTGCACCAGTCGCTTTACTATCTTCCATCATGTCCGCCACATTTGCGGTTGTCCCATCTTCTTTTATAAATCGACCATTTTGACTAGCTCTATATTTCAAAGGATTTTCTGACATTCCATTTCCTCCATTTCATAAAAAATAGCACCCTCGTTTTAGAGAGTGCTTACCGCACAATAGTATCCAACTGTTGATTAAATTAATCACGCATTTAGAACATTATTCCATGCTACGAGTTTATTGTTCACACCGATTCTTGATTGTGGTAAAGTTCCAACTAAACAATTAGTAACATATACTGCATTCATGTAATCGGTAGAACTTCCAACTGAAGCACCTGTTACAGTTTTGTTCATAACACAATCTTTAAAAAATGCTTTGCATCCGTTAGTCTGTACTTCAGCGAAAGATGAATGATAGTCTGAATTTATGTCACTTTGGGATTCCATAATACAATTTTCAATCCAAATTTCACCTTGATCACCGAAACCACCACCAATATTGTTAGGGTTAATCAGTACGCTACTAGGGGCAGAGTTGTGTATTAATGTTAAATCTTTGAAAACATTTTTGTAATACCCTCCTCTTGTCATAGCACCCATATCATCATGTATGTTATATCGACAGTTAGAACAGATGACAGTCAAACCATAAACCTCTGCACCTTTAGTTGTATAACCGACATTTAAAGGTGATAAACTCCAATTTTCTGTAGGAAGATTGCAAAGTAAGGTTACACCATAACCATAAACTTTTTTAGGTAATATATAACCGATGCCACTTATACCCTCTTCCACAAGGTTATAAGTACCTGGATTAATAATTACTGATTTATCATTTGCACGAGCATATTCAAAACCTTCTTTAATAGTAGGATATTTTGTTCCAATACCAATTGTTATTGTGTCTTCATTGTTTGAATATACAAATTTATTATAATACGGATATGATTTAGCTGATGATATTGTGAGATTACCCTCTACTAAAACATCAGTAAACCCTACATGGGATGACTCATTTAGAATTGCATAAACGCAATTGGAAGGTGTCGTGAATTTATCTGTTGTAACTCCATCTATATAGTTTTTGTTTTCATCAAAGAAAACTGTTCCAAATTGTCCTTTGTTAGAGAGTCTTGAATATGCAGTGGATGGCTTGACCTTTATATAGTCACTACATTTGTATGTAGTAACGTATTGTGTGCTTTCAAGTCTACCGTTAGTATAATTACACCAAGTTCCAAGTTGACCTAATGTGTCTACATTAAAAATGTTTTCTCCAGTGGTAATAAGATTACTGAAAGTAGCGTTGATATTATTAATTTTCGTATCAGTATAGACTTTTAACTGACTAGGGTACTCAAATGAGAAATCCACATAATCAGGCATATCTAAAGTTGCAGCCTTTGATTCTACATAGGAAATAAGGAAACGATAATAAGGATATATTGATACATCTAAACTAAAGTCGGTAGTGTACCAACCGTATGTCTTTACTCTGTTACCTTCTAGGGTGTTGTAAGCTGCAACGTATACTTTATATCCGTTCGTTATGGACACATCAATTTTTTTAACATCTCCAGTAAATGAATGCAGTTGTGTAGCCAATTCATACCCTAAGTGGTAAGGTGTTACTCCACCTGTCGCACCATCGTAAACTCCACGAAACCAGTCATTAAACTTAACAGTTGCCTTTCCTTCTTTTATAACCCTTTCGATACTATCTAAGTGTCCTTTAATCGTCGGGTAAGATAATCCATTTGAATCGCTTCTAGCTTGAATAACTTCTGCGTTGTTTCCGTCACCAACTGCTCCTAATACTAAATTATCAACTTGGGTTTGAATGTTATTTGCCTCTGTTTTAGACGCTTTTTGGGCCAACTGTGCGGTAACACGTTCGTTCTCATCATCTAATCTATTACCAATAGTTTGCCAGTTTTCACCTGTAATTCTGTTGGTTTGGGCTGCAACCATTTCTGCAGATGACGGATCTTGTAAAGTCATATTAGAAATCTGATCATCGAATTGTTGTTCTAATATGGTTTGTCTCCCTTTAGTTTCTTCGCTTATTTCTTTAGCTTCAGTAGACACTACGCTGGATATTTCCTCAGCTCTTGCCATTGCTTCTCTTGTGTCTATCCCATGCATTTTTTCTCTAACTTGTCTTGTGTAATTAGCTACACGAGGATCTACTTTGTTTTCATCGTAGTCAATTTCATTAGGTGAAATAGGGGTTGAATCTCTATACTCCATTATTGACCTCCTTCTAATCTTGTAATTTTAAACTCATGCTCGTCTATTTTTCTAGCAATTTCTTCTAATAAATCTCTAATCCTGTAATATCCGTTACCAACTCCTGAACCTTCCGATAACGTGTTATCAATAACTTCAAATGCATATCTAATGTTTACTCCAAAATCATAGTATTTAAAATCATTCGTATTCGAGCTTTGAGATATAAAATACAATTTATTATAGTCGCTGCTCGACATAAGACCATTACTATCAAATGAAGCTAACTGGGCGCTTGGTATGTTATTAACTGTTTGCTCTAATTCATCTACAATGTCGATTAAATCCGTTACGGACTGACTAATTACAGCAAGATCTCCATCCGTTACACTTTCAAAGTTTTGTAGTTGTTCTTGAGTTTGTTGAAGGGTTTGTTTTGTAGTTGTTAACTCAGTAGAGATAGTTCCAATTTTATTAGAATATGACGTTACTTGACGTTCCAACTTCTCCACATTTCGAACTTGCTTTCTTGAGTCAACTTGATATTGAGTAAGTGTTTGATATTTTTCTCCAATGGTTAAGGAAATTTTAACAGGATTAAGTAAATCAATATTCTTCTCAATTATCTGTAGTTGCTCATTTATTCCAAAAACTTCATTTATGACCTTATGACGATTCCCTACTTTCAACTCGTCAAAGGATTGATCTATTAAACTTACATCAACTGGTGTAAGTGAATATGTAATTTTAGTAGCTTTCTGGTTTACTAGAAACTGTTGTCCTCTTGTCTTTATAACACTCTTATCAGTAACATCATCCAATTCGAGTGTTCCTTCAATGACACCAAACTCTTTTATTAGTTCTATATCATCTAAATAATCAAGACCACCATTAACTTCTTTAATATCTATTCTAGCTTGACTTGCATCAGTCGCTTGTTCATCGTCACTTTCAATTCTTGATCCAAGTGGTATTAACCTTGTAATAATCCCGTTTGGATCAATTTCACGTTGCATATCCTTTAAGTTTCTCCGTAATCTAATTTCAGTTGAGGAATTTTCTCCTACTTCGGCTAGGTAATCGATGTAATTACCATCAAATTCTTCCCTAATAACTAAGTATCCTCCCAGCCTGTCTATTAACTTATCTTTAATTGTTGCAAAAGTTTTTTCGTACCCTAAATAGCGATATAAGGAATCATTTGAATCCATTACGGTTACATTCCCTACTTTAAACTGTTTATGGGGCTCAACTTGTCTATTATGATTATCTATAATTACTGTAAAAAAATCTCTAACACTTATATTATGATACTCTCCAAACCGTTGATTTGAGTCATTTAGATAAGCTAATTCATTCTCAATAGCATACTCGATACTAAACATTCCATTATTCGTCATTATGTATGTCGGCTTAAGAATACGTCCTTTAAAAACTATTTTATTTCGTTTAATATCCTTAACTTTGATGAGTGTTTTCATCGATTTAATCTTTCCCCATCCGGGATTATTCGGATTAATTGTGATAGAGCCATTTGAAATACCTTTTATTATCTGTTTGATGTTACCCGCTGACAGCTTCACTTTATTCGGAAAGGGAGAATGAATTAAAGTTCCAAGATTATCATTTATATCATCATAAATTTTAACTTCGTACATTATAATAACTCCTTGAAAAAGATAAACTTAATATTTCCGTATCCTGATATTGTCATTTCATTTTCTCCAATCTCTAACCTAAAAGACTCGCTTCTACTTTCACCAGCAGGGACGGTATAAGTTGTATTATTCTTCATTATTTCCATTTGACTATCACTAATAATAGTTGGTACAACACCAACTGACCCACAATTCATTAAATTAATATTCAAATTTCCATCTATGTTAAACTCATTAGGTTGAGCGTAGTCTAATTCAAAATTAAACTCATCCCAAATATCATTTCCTTCTTCGAGTTTACTTTTCATAAATGGGTATCCTTCAAAGGTAATATCAATTATTAATCTTCCAGGATTGGTTTCATCTGTCACAGATACACTTGTACATTTAGCCCACCAATAATAACCTTTATCATGATCATCGTACAATTCTCCCCAACCATGTTTCATTAGCCAATTCTTGATTGTTATTTCATTGACTTTGCGATATTGATAGTTTTTTTGATAAACTTCAAATTTATAGGAGAGAGTCCTATTTTTAAAAATTCTCTCTCCTAGAATCATTGAGAAATCATACGAACCTTGCATAAACGGTACTTCTTCAGTAATTGTATTCTCTTCAGGCGTGGGAGCCTGACGATTTTTTAAACTCATACCGTATTCCTTTGTATGTATATTAGCAAACTCAAAACCTTCTTTTATTTCCAAATCAGTACCCCCACCTTTCTGTAAAGACTGTTTTATTACCACCTACACGATCATATTCGTTGTAAGTAGCCCCAACAATAGCCCCTGTATCTAACATTATCACTTGCGAACTATTAGCCATTTTTTCCAGCAATGCTTCCATTCGACTCATATCATTTCCAACCGTCTGGTAACCCCCTTCAAAATGATCACTTGTATTCCTACCTGCTTCTCTTGCATATCGCATTGAAACATCATGAGGGATGACTTGTGAACCGTTTGGAAGATTTACAAGCTCTCCACGACCTCCCTCATTGATTCGAGCAAAGCCACCTTGCCAATCGTCGGTACCTCGGGCAAGCATTGGAATTTTACTAATGCTAACACCTGGAATCTTATTGATAAGCGAGACTGCTGCGTTAATGCCTCCTATTACTCCATTTACAAAACTCTTAACTTGGCTTACTAAAGTTTCAACAGATCCAGATATTCCACTAAAGATTCCACTTACAAATGAAGTTAGTCCTGACCAAGCACCTTGAATTGCACTAAATACGCCTGAAACCTTGCTAGATACCTTATCCATGATTCGTGATATAGTGCTGAATACAGAACTGAAAACATTAGATACCGTTGAACTAATCCCATTAATGATAGAGCTTATTTTGTTAATCGCTGAACCAATAAAAGTCATGATATTGCGCCAAACACCACTGATTACAGAAAAAACTATATTAAAAATACCAGTCACCGTAACGATGATTGGTCGAATGACTGCTATTATACTAGTGATAACTCCTGCTATAAAAACAATAATTGGAGTTATCACGGACATGACTGCAGATATAATCCCCGCAATGAAAGCAACAATAGGACTTACTGTTGAAATAATAGCCGCAAAGACATGAACTACAACTGTAATAATACTCATGATGATAGGTAATAGTGCTTGGATTATACCGATAATTAACTTAATAATAGCAATAAATGCTGGTGCTACTGCTTGCACAATATTCATGAAAGATAAAATCAAACTTTGAATAACCGGAAGCAACGAACTAAGAATAACAGCTACTAATGGCATAAATTGAGCTACTAAATCAATAACAATCATGACTACTTGCATGATAATTGGGAACAGCTGATTAAATAAACCAATCAGGATTGGAAGTACTGCGCTAATAATCGTCATCAGTGTCATTCCCATCTGAATAATAACTGGGATTAACGTCGAAATAGCTTGCATGATCAACGGTATGACTGCACTTGCCAATTGACCTAATGCTGTTCCTATAGTGGCTAATACTGGTAATACCATTGAAACAATCTGCTGAAACGCTGCAGTTATTTGAGGTCCGAAGTTCTGGAATAATAGAATAACTGCTTTTATTACAGGGTTAAGACCCAAAAGGATAGAAACTAGTTGAATACCGAAACCACTTCCAACTCCACCGGCTGACTGAAAACCGCCAATAATGCTAGAAAAGAAGGTTGTAAAAATAGGAATTACGGCTTGAATAACGCCCCATATGGTTGTGAATACCGATCCTATTTGCTTTCCCATTGTTCCTAATGCGCCGATAATAGCTGGACCAGCATTGCTAAAGGCTCCACTTAATGAACTGGCTACACTAGATAAAATAGGTTGTATCGTTGTCCACATGCCCTGTAAAATTGGTATGACTGTTTGAACAACTCCCATAATTTTATCTCTGACGAAATCAAAGACCATCATTACGTTATTTCTAAAAGTTTCACTCGTCTTCATTTGGTAAGCAAACGCCGCACCTAATCCAACAATAGCCGCGATAACTAAACCGATTGGACTGATCAAAAATCCAAGTACAGTTCCAAGACCGCCTATTCCTATTGCCATGACTCCTAAAACTGTTAGTATAGGACCAACCAATGCCATAACACCTGCAGCAATCGCAATAATCTTCTTTGTCCCGTCATCAAGACCGTTAAACTTTTCAGTAATTGCAATAACCCAGTTTGCTATTTTAGTGAGTAACGGAGTTAGTTGACTCATAACAGATATGGTCGCGGATTCGATGGCACCACTTAAATTTTCTAACGTCCCGCCTATTCCAGCTTTCATTTGTTCAGCCGTTTCTGCGCTTGCACCGGCAGAATTCTCTAATTCTTTCGTTAGTCCTTTTAACCCTTCTTGTCCCTCATTCAGCAAGATAAGCATTCCACTAGCTGCTTCTGTTCCGAATATAGTTGATAATGCTGCTAGCTTCTGTGCTTCAGTCATGCCGTCCATTGACCCACTTAACTCTCCAACAATCTGATTAAGTGGTTTAAAATTACCTTGTGCATCAATTGCACTAAACCCTAAATCTGACATAGTTGCAGTAGCTTCTTTTGTAGGTGCTGCCAATCTGTTAAATGCCATACGTAGAGTTGTTCCAGCGTTAGATCCATCTAATCCAGCATTCGTCATGATACCTGTTGCAGCTGCTAACTCTTCCATACTGATACCAAGAGAACTTGCTCCTGGTGCAGCGTATTTAAAAGCATAACTCATATCTCCAATGCCAGCCGCTGTCTTATTAGCAGTCATAGCTAAGATATCTGCAACCTTACCCGACTTATCTGCTTCTAAACCGAAACCATTTAATGCACTAGCGACTGTATTAGCAGTTAAAGCTAAGTCTTCTCCTGATGCTTCAGCTGCAGAAATAACACCAGGTATAGCTGCTATTACTTGGTTAGCATCAAACCCTTTAGCTGCCATTTCAGACATGGCTACTGCAACTTCACTACTGGACAGAGATGTACTTGCGCCTAGGTCAAGTGCTGCTTTTGTCATTGCATCTAATTCTGATGCACTCGCACCCGCAATAGCTCCAGCTTTTCTCATCGCCGAGTCAAAGTCTGCAGTCGTTTTAATTGCACCAACAATTGGCGCGGTGAAACCAGTTGTAATCATCATCCCTGACATAGACATGTTCATGCCAAAGTGACTCAGTCTTTCGGTGATTGACTTCGTCATGTGTTCCATTTTTTCAAGACTTTGATGTGCACCGTGCATATGTTTTGTAAAATTGTTTGAATCTGCAGTAATCTTGGCGCTTAAAGTATAATCTGCCATCTATTTACCTCCCTTCTGAGGATTTTTCACACCATTAGCTTTAAAAATCTTCTCAACCCACGACTTGCCTTTTTTCTTCTCAATTTCAAGAACATTTTTAACTGCATCATGGTTGTAGTCTTTATCAACCTTGTGCGCCTTCTTAGCAAATAGATCGATAAACTTCTTACCTTTCTTGCGATTGGCGTTTCCAATTGCATTAAGCGCTGCATTTCGTAACCAAGTGGTGTCATGGAGAAATTTATTTTCGTGTTCTTTACGGATAAACATTTTTTCTTTTTCGGTTAATAAATCAAATTCTTTTTTAGACATTCCTATCCGGACAATAAAAAAAGCTAAATCCATCTCATATCGATAGGACTTAGCTAATTCCATTTTCTTTATATCCGCTGGACTTGGGTTATAATCGTTAGGCAGATCACTTTCGACCAGCTCTAACGGAACATGAAACCCATATCATCTTGTAATTTTTGAACAATTGCTGCATTAACTGTAATCAAACCGTTCTCTTCAATAACCGTCTCAAACATTTTTTCGGCTTCTTTTTGCTTAACAGCAGTATTTGTAGCTTCCTCTACTAATGCCAAAGAAAAGAGAGATTCTAAAACAGGGTATGGTAAAACACCGTTATTTTTAGCCATTTCCCCTATAACACTTGTCTTTGTTACTAATTCAATTGTTTTTAATTTTTGCTTATTATACTTTAATGTGTATACTGTTTCATCTACTGTAAACATCTATTTTCTCCTCCTAAATTAAACTTCTGGTGTTTGTGCTTCATCTTCTAAATCAACCAATGCTCCAGTTCCTTGTAATGAAATCGTATAAGTAACCGCATCGTCATAAGGTGCTTCAATCGGATAACTAGTTAGCAAAGCAAGCCCACCGAACATGTCCGTTTTGGCTTTTTGATTTGTAACTTTAATTAAGAATGGTTCATCACCCTCATATAGAGTTTTTAATTGCTTATGAGCTTCATGATCTCGCACATAGACTCCATCGTTATCAATAGACCATTCTTTCAGCCCGACAATAAACTGTTTCCAACCTTCAGAGTCCTTCGATGTAACTTCAATTGTGTCTTTATCACGATTGATTGTAAGACCTTGTTGACCAGCAATTGCAATCAATTTAGAGCCTGTTGAATCCCAAATAGACAATACAATATCTTTACCTGCAATAGCTTTGTTTAATTGACCTGTTAATTCCGTTTTTAGAGCTTCACTCATATGTAGCCCCTCCTATATCTTCATTTTATAACCTGAAAAAACCACAAAGTCATAACCTACAACTGCATGTTTTGTACCATCAGCTTCATCAAATATTTGAGAAACACCAGTAGGCAGTTGTAGAGTTACTTCATAGTCACCAGGTAAATCTATATCTTCTGTTAACGCTTCTTCTAGTTTTTGAATAGCATTAAAAACTTTTGTAGAGCCATTTCCTTCTGTATGTACATGCATTACAACTTGATACCTGTCTTTCTGCATAGTTTTACTTTTTTCTGGAATAGAGCCAACTATTTCCGCATGATAATATGGTACTAAGTTATCCTTTGATACGACATCATAACATCGCAAGCCTGTATTAGCTTCTACTTTTTGTATGACTGCAGAAAGAACAGAAATAAACGATAATTTTTGTAACATTTATTTACTCCCTTAATTTTTCTAATAAATCCTGCTTATAGATAGGGCGTTGAGTATCAACATTTCGTTTTAAAAAATACTGACCTGGTACATATCCACCATTTATTAAACGATGACCATACTCAACGTGAGGGGCATAATGAACACCATAGCCTACTTCATCCCCTCTATACTGTGCAGATAACCTTAATTGGGCACTATCTACAGGAGTTCCACCTGATCTTTGAGACCTAGCATAAATATCTCGTGCATTCTTTTTTCCGACAGCATCAAAGTCTGCACGACTCTTTTGGATTAATTTTTCTTCCAGTCTTTCAATACCGTTAAAAGTTATCCTCACATTTTTGCACTTCCATATCGATTAACCACTACTATTCGCCATCGACTGTAGTCATTTCCAATGATTTCTGTAACAGAATGATAAAGTTCATCAATCTTTACTTTATCTACTTGGATTAAGGTTTCTTTTTTAGCTTGTGTGATAATTTTTCTATTGTTAACTGTTATATCTCGATTATCTAGAGCTACTTCTTTCGCTGTCCATGAAGAAAAGCGACCTGTCGACTCCCCTATTTGTACTAACTCATAAATAGGATTGTTTAACTGATCGCTTCCTGTTTGCTGCTTTCCATATAATAAGAGTGGCAAGAATCTCATAAGAATCTCAACACTCCTCTATCTACATTATCTTGTTTATTCTTAATTTCTAGATACCTATTCAAGTCAGTTTCATATTCTGCTAAAATATCATCCACAAAAGTAACGCTGAAGGTATCAACATTTTCTGACTTGATACCTTCATTATTTGCTTGTGATTTATTATACATAGCACAAACAACTTCAACTGCTACAGATTCCAATTCAATTGGCAAAACAGTTACACCTAATCGTAAATTGATACGATCTAAGGCGGTTCTGATTAATTCATCAATGAGATTCTCATTAATTCCAGGTTTTCGTATTAGCACCCTATCTTTAATCGCCATATCACTCACCATTTAAGGCTTTTTCGGCTTCGATAGCTGCTTCCTTACCTTTTACCTTTTCACCATTTGAAAGCTGGTAATAAGCTCCTCCTGAATGCTGAGGATATTCAACTTCCACCTTTTTAATAAGTATTTTCTTAGCTGCATTTTGGTTAGTGGAAAGAGCATTTAAACGGCTTTCAGATACTTCTACACCCTCTCGTGGAAAAGTATCTCCTGCCTCATAGACTCGTTTATTGTCTTCTAAATCACTAAAAATGGAAATTACTTTATACATTTAACCACCCTTTCTTACACCGCAGGAGCAATAGTGACTTTCACAACTCCATCTAGACGTTCAGCGAATAGTTTTACTCCTGAAAGTGCAATAGTTTCTGCAGTTAGATTAGACTTCTCAACGTCATGTGTTACACCAATTAGACCTAATTCTTCAGTTGTAAAGTCAAATGCTTTCCCAATCTCACCACCAGTTAATTGAACATATGCAAGTACAATGTTTTCTGGAGCAGTAGCATAAACAGTTCCTTTAGGCACAGAAGTATTAATGAATACTGTATCTACACCAGCGAAATTTTGAATGTATTGTAAACCGAATGCTGTTTGAACTAATACTTCAGCATTTGATAAATAATCTGCAATATCCATTGGATTAACAAACGCTACAGTTTGAGCAGCGTCATCTTCAAAGAGAGTTTGAACTTTCCCCCATGCTTGCGCAAATGCTCCTTGTAAGTTAGTTGCAGTTGCTGCACCTGTTCCTGTAGCTAAAAAACCAAAGAATTCAGTACGAACACCTTTTTGAATCTCTTTTAATAATTTTTCGTCTGTTTCTACAATAGCTTGATCGAATCCATGTCTTTGGATAGATTCCACTGAAGCTGCTTTACGATATTTTTTAAACGCTAATTCAATAGATGGACCCGGTTCAGTAGTTACTTTAGAAAGTGGGATAGTTTCTCCTTCACCTACAGAATCGTCTGCAGCCATTGTTACATTGGATGTATAGGTTTTAATCGTCATACCATTTGCCAAAGGCATTCTACGAGTAACCCCTAACGCTTCTGTAAGTTTATTTAAATTTGAGCCAAATCGCTCCGCAAAGTCAATTGATGATGCTTTTGCTAAGTCGCCAGTTACTGTTAAATTTTGTTCTGCCATGTTTTATTTCCTCCTATTATTTGAACAACTGCATGTGTTCTTTAATTAAATTTTGTCGTTTGATTGGATCTTTTTCTTCCATAATTTGTTGCTTAGTAATCGTTTTGTTGTTTGTTGTAACCTTTGGTGGTTTTCCAGCTAACGCCTTTTTAACACCTTCTTCAACCTTCGTATTGATTAAAGACACAAAAGAGTTTACTGCAACCTGTGTATCTTCTGCTGTATCTTTTACAACAAAGGAAAGTAAATCATCATCTACACTAATTGAATTCTCAGATAGCATTTTAGATGCTTCTTTTGACAATGAATAAAATGATTCTTTACGTTCATACTCAGCTAATTTCTTCTGAAGTTTTTCTAGCTCGTATTTTGCTTTTTCATCTTCATTCATTTTTGCTAATTTCTTAGCTTCATCAATTGCCTTCTCTGCTGCTTTCTTTTCTCGTGCAACACGATCCTTAACCATTTTCTGTACTTCTTCTTCACTATAAGTCTTGCCGGTTTGATTCTTATCTTCATTCTGCGTCTGATTATCCTGAGTTTGATTTGTGTCTTGATTATTCGTATCATCAGTTTCCTCAGAAAAGAATTGAAGATTTAATGGTAATAATTTATCTAATTTCATGATAATTCCCTCTCTTTAGACCCTTGGTGGGGTTTATTTATACTCATGCAGTTTTTATCGTCACCAGCACGGTTGTGGACGAGTTTTTAATTCTCTACAGGAATAACAGTCGTTCTACAACGTGCATGGAATGGTGGATAATTAACTCCTACTTTCGCATCTTCATAGTCAAACTGTTGTCCATCTAAACTTCTACATGTCTTACTAGTCTTTTTATCCATTACTGCAGATATTTCATATCGAGTTATGCCTGTATCAATGAATGCTTGTTTATTAGCTTGATTCATTACAAAGTTATACTCTGTTTGAAGTAACCGCCTAGCATCATTCTCTCCTACTCCTGTTCGATATTGGAGTACTTTAGCCATTTGCCTATATTCATCTCCACGAATAAAGCCATCTCGAATTTCATTGTTGAGTAATCGAATTAACTTTTCTTTATTACCCCATATTCGAGTAGAGAAGTTACCTTCATCAATCCATTTTTCGTTGAGTGTCTGACTCATAGCTATAGAATTAAGCATAAAAAAAGAAGGTGCGTTACTTAACCCCTTCATTGTTGATAGATATCCATTTTCATATGCTTGTTCTAGTAACTTCTGGAAGTTTTCTTCCTCATATGCACCTAATTCAAGCAAATGCATCCTAATATTTAGTTGTAAACCTTCTAGTCTATTAAGTTTATAAATGGACTCCCTAACAGGCATTAAGTGTGTATACTTTGGATACCTTTTAGTAAATGCTTCATAATCTTGATACAAAAGGTTTCTTTCCCTGTCAGATAGGGATAGGACTAGTTTACGATATTCAATAACATCATCTTTTCCATACTTTGTGTAGAATGAAGCTATTTCTTTGTTGATTTGTTCTTCTATACGTAGATACTCTTTGTGCATTTTACGTTCAAATTTAGCATTTCTTTTATCCTGTGAAGTGAATAGTTGAATCATCCTTTGTTCCCAGTAGGATTTTCTTTCAGCATCCATTATTTAGTCTCTTTCTCATAGGTGGATTCAAATAATTTCTGTCTCCAATGTTGAGGTTCACCTTGTTCATCTTTAACTATGTAGTCACCTTCATTAATCTTTATTAAACCATCAGGAGTTTTTAATTCTCCATAAATAACACTTCCAGCATATTGGCTGAATAAAGTTATAGGTTTATCAGGTGCATAAAGTATAAACTCTGGAACACCTTTAGCAAAATTCTTTTTGGTGAATTGCCATGCTTCAACTACAACAGGTTTCTTAAGATACCTCATTATTCTTCACCTTCCTTAATAATAAATTCACCATCTGGATTAGTACTAAAATCAGAAGCTTGACTCTCAATTTCAGCATTCATTCTTTCAATCTCTTGTTTTACATTATCTACAATAGAAAGTACACTCAATTGAGTTTCTTTGGAAACTACACCTTGTAATAGACTAGCCGTGTTTGCTTCATCTGCAATATTACGTGGAATGTTTCTTGTAAACTTATAGTTTAAATTACGCCATTCATCCTTCTTAGATACTTCCATATTAGTAGGTAGATTAAATACCATTTTGAAACGTCTGTTCATACCAGAAGTAAACTTTCTTTCCTTCATCGCAGCTAAATTCTTCATTGGTTGTAGCTTAAACTCTAATGCAACTCCTGAAGCATTACCGAACGATTCATCATTGATATCAGCAACCATGCTAATCTTATGAATCAAGCGTTCTAAACGATCCAATAAATGCTCTTGGCTGTCATCTCCATTTGGTTTTTCCATAAATTCGACTATTAATTTCGTTACATCATCAGATCCATATAAATTTATAATACGGTTATCCCTTATTTTTTGGAGTGTTGTATCATCTAATTCCATTCCAAGTAACTTGAGATAGGCATCCGCAAAATAATCAACATCATTCGCTTTTTCCGAAATAGCTTTATCATATGCATTGATTTGCGTTTCAACTGATTCAAAAATAGATTGTCTTTCTTCATTTTCAATATACTCGATAACAGGAACATCACCATAGTATTGTGGTTTTTCATCTGATAATATTAGCCCATCTTTACCTTCACTAATAGTGATTTCTTTATCACTTGTGAATAATTGACCTTTGATTCCATCATCGGTATTTTGATATCTAACAGCGAATAATGGCTTTTGAGCAATAGTATCATCATATACAATGAACATATCTAAGGGATTGTTGTATGTGCAACAGGTTTCTGATAATTCATTTTGATAAAGTATTTCGAATGCATGACCATAGATTGAAGTCATTTTACTTAGTTCTGCTACATTGTCATCCATATCGTTACGTGTTAGGAACATATCTAAACGTTCACTAATACCTGTATCATCATGTGAAATTTTGATAGGAATACCAATAAAATAACCGTTGAATGTGTCTGTAATATACTTGCTATAGTTAACAACTAGTCGATTATCGGGCTTGTAGGTATCCTTCGCTTCTCTATCTAAGATAGGAGCATTACTTTCGTACAGGTTTTTAAGTCTGTTATAACGTGGTAGTTCTGCTTGATGTAGCTTAATAAATTTATCAATTACTTCTGCATTAATTTCTTCTTCCGATGGATGTATAAATACTACCAATCATATCCCCCCTTTGAAAAATTTGATTTGTGCTCTTTGTGTTCCTACCATTTCAACTATACCTGTTAATGCATCTGCTGCATCATCATTCTTATTCTTCTTATCTTTTTGATAAGTAGTGATTGCTTTGTAGAAATCCTTCCATTTAACATTCCAATCATGAGGAAAATAAACGTGTTTCATAACGAAATGTGAGTTTGAAAGTATGCGAGCTTTTTTATTCTTAGATTGATGAAACCAATCAATAGCAGGTTTACGTGTTTTATGATTCTCCCACAATAAACGTTCTACATTTCTAGCAAATCCACGACCACCATTATTAGACTCGATTTTTGCATAGTCCACTTTATTTTCATGGAATAGTTTAGCTGTATTAGGTTCAGTTACTTCCATACCATCCTTAGAGTAATAAACATCGAGAATGTATGCTTCCCCTTTTCTAACACCGGCAACAATAGAGCATAGATAGTCATTACCTAAGTCTGCTGTATCCGTATATGAGATAATTTGCTCAAAGTCTGGATGACCATTACTATCTGTAGGAATATCATCGTATGTATGTAATTCCTTGTACAATGAACCTTTAACGTCAATTGGCTCTTGATGATAGTTACTCATAAATGCCAATGGATCAGTATTTCTCTTCAAATAAAAATAACGCTCCTTTGAAAGAACGTCTTCACATAACATCGTATCTGTATTTTCATCATAGGCTTCCATTTTCAATATGTACCACTCGTCTGCATCTTCAGTTTGCAATATCTTCCCACATGGATCATCATTAGCCCATCTAGTCATATTCATGATTTCAACTGCGTTAGACTCAGCACGAGAAATAAATGTACCAGTATACCATTTCCATATCTTGTCTAGCGCATCATCATTGGTGGCTACTTCTATATCTTTAACTAAGTCATCACAGATTAGGATATTTGCACCCTTACCAGTAACACCTCCACCAATACCAACACCTTTATATGAGAAGAATGAACCCTCTAATGCCCATGTTTGAACACTAGCGTTACCATCTTTAATTCGAGTGTTAGGGAATACATCACTGTAAATAATGTCAGTAGGAATATTCTTAGTCTCTTTAATACCATCTCGACAATATCTAGAAAAGTCTGTAGCCATATCATCATTATAGGATGCTGTGATGATTTTATTTTGATTATTGATACCTAGTAACCATTTAGTAAAGTTAACTAATGTACGTGATTTGCCATGTCTAGGGGGTATGTTCATCATTAGTTTTTTATACGGTTTATTTAACTTTGAATTGTATAATGTACCCTCATATAAGCCTTGTAGAGTGTCACAAATTCTCTTTAGGTATAATCGGTCATCCATATAGAAGTCAGGTTCTAATACCTTACAGAATTCCCAGAAAGATTTCCTAGCCATCCTTAGTTTCATCTCACGTTGTAATGCTAATTCTTGCTTAATTAGTTCGACATCTATTGTAACCACCTCCCTTTAACCAATAAAAAAAGACAGTCTATTTAGACTATCTACAATGTTTGTTCATATTCTTTTACTTTCTTATAAAAGGTTGCTTTCTTCATTTTTACTAAGTCCATAAATTCAACAGCCATTATTTCTCCATTTTTCCATTGCTTGTAAAGCTTATTCCATTCTTTTGGTAACTCCAAAGATGGTCTTCCTAAGTGTTTACCTTTAGCCTTAGCAGAAGCTATACCTTCAGATTGACGTTTTAAAATAGTCTCTCTTTCTTGTTGTGCAATGGATGTATAAACTTCAATAATAATGTTATTAATCATATCTAATACCCACTCTTGACCTTCTGGATAGTCCTGCATTGTTGTAGGTAGATCAATAATTTTTACTCTAACACCCTTATTTTTGAAGAACTCTAGATACTCTTTAATTAGTTGTTTATTACGACCAAGACGGTCAATTGACTTAATATACAGAGTATCACCATTATTGATAGCTCTACATAGATACTTAAATCCTTCACGTTCCATATCCTTACCACTAGCTTTATCTTGATAGATATTATCAGGATTATCTACATAAGGTTTTAAAGCATCGATCTGTCTATCTAAGTTTTGTGAAGTTGAAGAAACACGTATGTAACCAAAATTTCTACCCATAATAACAACCCCTAGTCGTTTTGATAATTAAAGTATACCAATAACGTACATAAAGGTCAATTAATAAATATACGTATATTAATGTTTATTATTTTAATAAATAGACGTTAAAAACAGTCTAAAAAAGACAGTATTAAAACGTGTACCTTTCTAGACTAAGCTTTCTTCTTAAATTTATTTTGTTCCTCATACATTTTTATAACTTCTTCGTCACTCATCTGTTCAAATGGATTGTTAGCTTCATTAGTTATAACTTGTTTATCTGTAAACATAGCTAAGTGTTGACCTAACATTTTTAAAGCATTTAATTTCTCGCTGTTAGTTGCGTCTTCATCATCAGCAATATTAAGTATTCTTTCGAGAACACTTTCCACTGTGATTAATGAAGCCATTTCAAATTCTTTCTCTTTTGACTCAATTGCTTTCTTTATCTTAGGAAGTTTTAGTAGTTGACTAGCTTGACTATCTGCACTCTTTTCACTATAACCTGCTGATATAGCTGCATTTCTGCCGTTTCCATGTCTCAAATACTCATTTACAAATTTCCTTTGTTGAAAGGTTAATTCATCACGCTTACTCTTTTCTGCTCTAGGCATCACTCCACCTCCTTTATGACTATTTTTAGGAGTTAGGACACTTTTTGCCCCACTATCACCTATTAAAATACCAAAAATGTTACAGTAAGTAATCCCATACTAATCACAGTAATTGCTCCGTAGATAGATTTAACATCTTTATCTTTAGATGGGTCACCTAATGTAAACAAACCAAACAGTAACATAAACACCATGAGTATAATCTGAAAAGTTACTAACATATTATCTATTTCCCTTCTCATCAAAATAGACATAATGTTTCCTATCCAATATTCCAGCATTACTTAACGATTCTACAGCTTTTTCTAACTCATCACGACTTATTCCAATATTATTTGCTTGTCGAGCAACTTTGATTAAACAGTCCATACCACTATCTTTTTCCTCGTATTTTACAACTTCAGGAATCGCCAAACTTAATCCTCTATGTATCAAATTACAAGCCAAATAAATATGCTCACTCATATCCAAATCTGATTCATTATGTAAGTTAGTTAATTTATCAAGATACTTAAATGCAAAATAAAAATCAAAATGTGCTTTTTTATTATCAATACTGTTTGTCATTATTTAATCCCTCACCATCGATATCCAATTTTTCTTTTATGTTATTAAAGAAATCCTGTTCTAAATCTTTGTCTACAATAAAACGTGCAATAATTTTAATTATGTTATCATGTAAATCTAAGGTTTCACTTAATCTCTTTACACTTTCTTTGTGTTTGAAAGCCAACTCTCTTTTTTCAGTTTCTAGACTGACGATATTATCCAATAAAAATTCATTAGTTGTTCTTTTTGCTTCTTCAAAACTCATTCATTATCTCTCCCTTAAACAATAAAAATAAAAAGACACCCTAAAAAGGATGCCTTCAGCGAATAAAATAAACTCGAATTTAATAGAACTCCCGTCACTCTCGGAGGTTTAAGTCTTATTATAATCACTAAGGGGAAAATTCCCCTTCTCAAATCTATATGTATAATTCCAACTTACTTTATATTATGTAATTTCTTAAACTTCAATTTTTGATTTTACCTTTTTATAACTTCGATTCAAACATAAATATTGTGCTGTCTGCCAAGAGTTCATTCCTAATTCCTTTGATTTTAATTTATAAAATTCAATTTTAGGTTTTCCACTTTTCACCCATTCTTTAAATGCTTCTCTGACTTCTTTATAGAAAAGATTCCCATAATATCACATCACATGAAAATTGTAACTATAGGGAAGGGGAGAGAACATAAAAAAGACCCCACCAGTCAAGGTGAAGGTCTTTTTTATGCATATTATGTAGTTGACAATTAAGTCGTATGCAAGTATAGAGTTGGTAATTAAACCGAAATTATTCTTTAAAATAATACTACTACATTATTTTATCAGTGTCAAACAGTTTCAACAGGTTTTTTCTTTTCTCTGACTTTTTGTTGTCCAATCGACATCGTTATTACATCTAATATTGTTTGCATTTGTTTAGGACTTAATGTCATTGGATAATACTTTTTTTCTTCTTTTACATAATAATCAGTCAATCGTTGCTTACTAACGGTCTTAATTTGATTAATCATAGCATAAACAGGTTTTTTATCTTTAGGCATATCATCAATGACTCCAATTGGAACAATTAGGTTAGATGCACTTTTCCAATCAGCATCATTTTCTTTTTCTGTAGACAATGGAACAATGATAGCAGTATTTCCTCAAAAAATATATAGTCACTTAGTTTAGTCATTTAATCCCCCTTAATTAGTAAATAAGAAATAAATCTTCCCATCTTTATAACTTTTCACATGGTTAATAGTCTTATTAACAAATTCAATCTCATTTATAATACTGTCATCTTGACCATAATATTTACAAATCATATCAATAGCTGACTTGTGAAAGTTCTGTACATCAAACTTCTTTTGATGATCATACGCTAAATATAGTTTAATTGGTCTATTCCAGTCGATATTTAACTCTGATTCGTCAGGCATTAAAAAGTATGGAAAATAATCACACCAATCTTTAAAAGCTTTAGTTTTAACCCACTTTTTACTAGTTATTGCATCATACATTCTATTTTCAGTAAAAGGATGATATGGTAAACAAAAATATTCATCTAAACTAGGAGGTGTCAATTCTTCAATCTTTTGTTGAAGTAACTTATTTTCCTTACCCAATTCTCTCTTTTCTGCTCCATTTCTCCAGTTTTTAATTTTATCTAAGTCTTTTGCCACTTGTCTTAATAACTCTTCTACTTTATGTACAAATGCTACATCATTTCCATATGTATCTTTCTTATCCATCAACGCACGTTCAACATGCTGTAATACTTTTATTTTGTCATCAGCAGTCCATTTAGCAATATATTCTTTAATGTTTTCGTATACACTAAATACACTGTCCTTACCATCTATTGTTGCATCCATTAAAGCTTTACGTCTCTTTTGTGGTGTTGCTAATTTCACCGCATTATCAATTTCTTGATCAGTAGCACTTGGATCAATGTATACTTTGTTTTTACGAATAGCCGGTAATACTTCAAACGCTATGAACTTTTGAAATGCTATAGCTAAGTCATTTTCTCCACGCATACCTAACATGTAAACAAATGACTCTGCAATGAAATCTCCTTTGCCCACCTCATGGGTAAAACCGAAATCTCGTAAATAACCATTCAATCTTTCCCATCTTACATACAACTTTCCATTTACAACACGAGTAAACCCTAAACTCTTAGCTACATCTTCTGCAGCAAATTCCACTGAGTTAGCAGTCTCCCTTACCTTTAATTCAAAAATTCCATTGCTAAAAACCTGTACATCTTTACTCATTTATCCAATCTCCTTCAAATGTGATTTTGGAGGGCGTTTCACCCCTCCGTCTCCTCACTGTCGTCAAAGCATCTCACCTTCGACTAAAGTCACTGTTTGAAGTTATTCCGACTGGAAAAGTAGCCTGCATCTATACAGACATGAGATTATAAACCTCATAGAACCTACCTATAGAAAGTGAAAAGGGAGAGTAATCACCTTAAAATAGATAAGCTCTATGAGATTCATAAGTAAAATAGTTGATAAATAAGGAAAAATACATTAGCATTATAATTACGGAATCGTTTGTACATTTTTAACAAAAAATAAAAAAAGTAAACTAATCCTTGCTTTCTATAACTCTATCTGGTAAACTATGTTTAGTTGTACAAATAGGGAATTTATACATAGAATTGTATTGAGGGAGATAAACTCCCCCCATTGATAAAGGAAATCACCTACTTTACTTTAAGTATTCGGTGCTGCGACATTTGACTAGCCTTCGCATTCTGACCTTTATTTATTCTATATACACACCATAAGCATTCTTTAGAAATGCCTACATATCAACGTTTCTAGTAGTCTACTAAATGAATTTTGTGGACTTTTTATTCATGTTTAAATACCTTTAAGAATGCATCGGGTTGAGATTGATACAGAACATTCATTAATCTAACTCTATATGTATAGTACTCCGATTCTTTATTCTTATCTTTCACTGGTTTATCTAACCTTTTTACTATGTCATACATTGTCTCAGGTTTAACTTTTAATTTCTTTAATTTCTCGACTGTCTCCTTGAATAAATCCTCATGTGATATGTTTCTTTCTTCCTTAGTGCTTTCATCATCACCTACGTATACACTAAACACTTGCTCTATTCCTTTCTGTAATTCTTCAACAGTATTAGTAATCTTATACTTTTGTTTCCTATCTGATTTATTACTGTCATACGTGTGATTCAGGATGCTATTAAATCTAATTGTATCAATTGTTGTCGCTCCTGGTAATCCTGTCATTATACTATGTAGATAATCCATTGATGTATCGTATTCCATGTTCTTTTTTGTTTTAGTTTTGTTAATATTAGTCCAAAACATCGGCTTAACCTTAATTCTCTTACCATTATCACTTATTGCAGTAATGAACTCTAAATCCCCTTGTAGCAACTCTAACTCTTCTTTAATTTTCATATCGTAATCCTTTTTTGCAAGGTCTATACAAACTCCAGACAACACAGTCAAGATATTAATATTTCGTAAAAGTTTGTCTGATCCTTCTATATGGTTGTTAACTTTATGCCAATATAAGGACATGTAATTTTGTGCCATGTTAACAGTTTTACCTATTAACTTTTGACTAGTTGCTAATTTATTATCAATTTTCGCCATATCATCGATAGTATTACTCCATTCAGTTGGATTAGCATCTATTTTATTGACG
Organism: Niallia sp. Sow4_A1; assembly: GCF_052116745.1. NCBI lineage: Bacteria > Bacillati > Bacillota > Bacilli > Caryophanales > Bacillaceae > Niallia > Niallia sp. Sow4_A1. The sequence continues at coordinate 129,130 of NZ_JBQKKM010000003.1, forward strand.
CATACCGCATAGTTACCGAAACACTTCCTAGCGACTTCCAATACTTTTTCATCGGAAACCAAGAGTAAAGAATCTGAGTCAAAATCACACCCCGACAAAATGTCAGCTATCGGGAATCGATTTCCGTTAACCATGACTATATTTTTAGTAAAGTTAAAGTACTTTTTAATATTTGCACTATCTTTATTCTTACTTATTAAAACATTAGATTGACTCGTATGAGGGTTTCTAAATCCTACATATTCCTTTTCATAATCAAATAATTCTGTATGTACTTCATTACCTTTCAACTCGTATTCATGATTATTGACATCAAACTTACCTATTGCATGGTACAGATACTCCATACCATTACCTAACATTATTGCATAATCTGCATTTAATCGAATCTTACCCTTTTTAACACGCTTCACATATCCACGTACTTTCTCTTTCTTGAAGTCTTTAAACAATTGTGTTTTAGCTACTTCTTTGTTTCTTTCATAAAGAGAAGCGAACATTTCATTTGCATTCACAGTAGCAGCATCTTTCTTTAAATAATCTATGTATGTGTTATTTTTATTATTTTTTAAATCGTCTATGTATTTCGTTTCAAAACTTGCTAATTGCTCTATGTCTGATTTAGAAAAAGGCATCGAATTTAACATTTGGTAAGATGTCTGGTTTAATACTTTATCACCATCATATCCTCGTTTAGAAGGTTTATCATATTTGCAAATACCAAACACACTACCTTCCTTTTCAATCAACTTTTTCCAATAGTCGTACATTAATGAATGTATTGATTGATCTATATTAAATTTACTGAATTTCAGTGCTTTAAGTGAGTTAGGAGTATAGATAAAATGTATGTCTTTCGCATAAATCGTATTATTGTATAAATCTGTTATTACCCATTCATCGTATGTAATTTCATTTGGACAATTATCCATTAAAAACTTCTGTATGTTAGTGTTAAATGCCGCACTCTTGAACATATGATTCCTAAGAAGCATCATCCCTTTTCCTTCAGGAAAGTAACTACTCTCTAACAAAGAAGATCCATCAAATAAGCTGTTTGATATGGTAGCTTTTTCTGTCGGAATACTAATTAACTTCCCATCTTCCTTCTTGATAATATTAGCCTTATGTTCAAACACACTATCTACATCAGAAACAATAAGCATATTTTTAGGTTCGATTTTGATTGTTGATTCAATTGAACTGGACACTAAACTTTCATAGGCTAAAAGGGAAGGTAGGTCAAAGTTATCAGTCGGAATATCAAATTTAAGGTACATTCTTGACCATGCTTTCATTTCTTCATACAAGTGTGTCTTAATAAATAACACTTGCCCTTGTCTACTCTTAGATGCTGAACGCTTATAGACTTGATATTTATCTTGTTTTATTACGTTTCCATCTTTATCATATTGATTGATATAGAAACCATGTTTATACAAATGTTCACGCAAATCTTCATTTTTAAGTTCATTCCATTTCGGATGGTGTAATTCACTTTCGATACGTTTAATTTTCTTCTCTAAATATAGTTTTCGTTTAAACTTAGGTTTATAAGATTCTATAAACTCTTTCTTCTTATTTACTGACCATGAATCTGTAAATTCCATTCTAAGTGAACTAATTTCATCTAATTCTTTCTTATAATTGGTAATTAGTTCATTACCACTTCTAACTTTTTGTTTAAACTTTACATTTATCACATCATTAGATATTTGCTTGTTAGGATACCTTTTACTATCGATTAAATTTAATCCTTCCTTTTGCAGCTTAAGTAATTCTAAACTGTAAGGTATCATTCCTTTATAATTCATTTTCAAATAACTTTCTCTATTCATGTGACAAAATAAACTATTTCCTTCTAAACTTGGTATGTATACATTTTGATTCAATAAACAACTCTCCCTTGTTAAATTTTAATTTGATAATGCTTAACGATTGATTATGTACAACTAACACTTACACAACTCAGAAAAAGAAATCCAATCTGAGCGTCAGCGAAACCTAAGCAACTTGTTTGCGCCAGGTAGAATATCCTAACGGATATTCTGAATGTTATTATTATGTTATTTTTAAAACTATTAAATTAACTATTAATTAAACTATTCTATTATGTATTATTATGTTTCTTATAATTAACTCTTATAGTAACTCTTATAGCGTGGAGCGAAATCCTGAATCCCTTGTACGCCTAGGGTTTAAAAAGTCGTTCCTTAAATCGATATCCATTTCTTCAAACATGGCTTCCATTTCTTCTTCAGTCATTTCCTTTTTTTGATTATCAGTTTCTTTTTCAGATAAAATAATTTCCTGATTATTAAGATTCGTTTCCTTATCTGAAATGTTTATTTCATTATTTTCTACATTTATTTCCCTTTGATTAGAACTCATTTCCACTTCTGGTAAACTTGTTTCACTTTTCTCTAAATCCATTTCCCTTAATTTTTGCGGATTAAAAATAGGAATATACCTTGATGATGGTTCTTCCCCTTTATCAATTTGACTATCGTAATTTTTAGGTCTGATTTCTTTCAGTAATGCAGTTTCACCTATATGTAGATCAAGTAATTTTTCTATATGACTATGTATAGTAGATGTTAACTTGTAATTTAAATGTTCAGCGATTGTGCTTAATTTCCAATACATTTGATGATTATCATCTACTGATGGCTTATAAGCTTTTAATAAAAATAAATAGGTAATAAATTCATTTCTAGTCAACTTACCATCAATCAGAAGATTAAAATCACTAAATGTAACTATAAAAAAGTTGATCGGTTTAGATGCTTTATCTTTAACTACCTTATGGTTAGGAATGTAATTAGTGTACCAGTGTAGAGTCTTTTGATTCTTTTTTGTCTTAGGATTGTATGCAGTATGTACTTTTTCAGATATTAACGGAACTTCATTTTCATCCTCAACAATCATTTTATCTTCATATTTGGAGTATCTTGAATTAGTAATACCTTTAAAGTGTTGTAACCTTTTTAAAACAACCTTTAATTGTTTAGAACTACATCCTATGTAATCAGCGAATTGAGTATATGTAAGGGTAAACTTATTCAACATCATGAATTGAAGAAAAATGAACACAATTAATTCTAACTCAGTGAATTTAGTATCAGATTCAACCCATTGTTTCTTTCCATCTTCCCCTTCTTGTTGTATTACACCTTTCACTTCTGATTTGCAGTATATATCATCAAATAAACCATTTGGAATAGTAACGTATTTCATTCCTGTTTCTTCTATTAGTTTATTTATCTCTTTTTTACCTTTCCCTATAAGGATTCTTTTCTTTCTTGCCATTCCATCACATCTCTCCCATGTGTGCCTACTCTCATTCGGCAATTTGTTTCTGTTAAACTTTTCAATTTTTACTTATCATTCGGAAAGCCTTATCATATTTTTTATTAATAGCTTTCGATGCCTTTTTAATTAACTTTTTACGTTCTTCGATTGTTAAATTTTTCATATTTATTGATGACTCCTTCCATGTTTTTTTCCTCCTAAAAAATTTTAATTCTAAATATTTTTCCAGTAGTTTTACCGCTTGATTGAATTTAATATCTACTTTTCTACTGATACTCGCTGAAATAATTCCGATTTCTCCTAAATAGGAATAGCTCTTACTTTCTTCTTCACTAATGGGAGTATGAAAAGTGAAATCAGCAATTTTTAACAATAGTAAATGATTATTCAATTGTTTATGATATCCGATAATCTCTATTCGTTTTTCATTCATCAATTTATTAATCACCATATTTTTTAACTCATATATTTCAATTGAACGTCCTTTTGCTCTTTGAACTACACTATGATTTCTCAGATAGTAATTAATCTCTTTAGTATCTCTACTCTTTTTAGCTGATTTATTAATTACATACATTGATCCTGCAATCGTTTCATCGTTTAATACAAAATTACTAATATCTGTGATTCTCTTTTTTATTGGCTTGCAATTATCAATATGATATAGATTATAAGTGCGCCATCTACCGTGTACGTACGATTTCATGAATGCATCAGGATTACTTTCATCATTAGGTTTTAAACTATACTCATCTTTTAATTTTGTCTTAGTGAATAATCTTTCAGGTACATCTTGCCATCTATAACATGGTTTATCCTCTATAGTTTGCATAATCAATCACCTTAATCTCCCACTTTAGGCGTTATCTCACTCACCACAATATTGTTGTCACTGTTAAAAATTTAACCCAAATCCCTATATTCTTTCTTTATCGCTTCCTTGATTTCCGATGTGGCGTGTCCGGTTTCTTTCATACTTTTCCGAATTAATTTTCTCATCTCTTCAAAAGAATTAACATTTTCCTCTCCAATCCGTTCATCCCAAATTTTATTTAGCGCGATTATATCACCTAATCCCCTATAAACTCCTTCAAGGCTAAATGTGAAGTTAGGATTATTAAAATGTTCGCTTTCTTGTATTAATCTTTGTAATTCTTCTTGTATCTGGTGTAGATTTCCTAATTCGGCATGTTTTAATTTCATTATTTGTTCACCTCCATTGATTTAATTTTATTATGGTTCAATGTAAAATCCGAGAATCCAAAATTGGACTTTCATTATTAGTAATTAATTTCAATTTAGGAGGATTCTGTTTAATGTCAGCAACATCTCCAAATTCATCAAACGAAACGCTATATGTAGGTAGTTGATTAAGTCCTAATTCATCAAATAGTTTATCTTCCATCTCTTTAAACTCTTCTTTATGAGCATTTCTCAATGCCCAGAACTGGTCATAAAATATGTCAAACATCCATTCGTCATTCTCATCTTCAATTTTATGTACAAAGATTGCATCTTCTAATGTTCTGTAATCGATTATGTCAGGAAGAGTATCAATGTATTCCTTTGTGTAAGCTGATTTGTCCACGGTAATCAGACTTAAAAATTCGTTTTTAGTAATAGTTCTGCTCTCAATAAATAAAGTTTGGAGAAAAAGAGTTACGTCAAAGCCTTTAAACTCCATATCCATTAGATCACCTGTATTTCTTCTTGCATCATCAATTAATTGAATAGTTTCCTTAGCTGTTCGTAGCTTCGATTTAGATAGCTGTTTTTTCATTACTTTCAGCTCGTCTATTAAAACTCTTAGTTTCTCCTTCTGCTGCCACAGAATTGATTCACTTTTATTTTTATTCCTAACAAACCTTCTAACCAATAGAATACTATTGAAATTAGATAATTTTTTATTGTGATATTTTGGTAATTTAGTAACATTAAATGTATCAGACGGGAAGTCATTACAATATCTTTCATATTGTTCGTAACTTTCTTGATTTTGACTAGCAAGGTGAAGCATATACTTACTACTCATATACTTCCATTCATCACTTAGCTTACTTTGTTCAGTTTTAAACACTTCGATAAAATCACTTACTGCGTTGGTATAATCTGATAATAAATTTCTTGTATACATTATTTGTTCTAAAATTGGTTCCATCTAATCAATCTCCCTTAAATTAGTTTCTTTCGATTTTTTCCCATCACTAGCTGAATTATACCTATTAAACTTGTATATTATCTTTCTATGTATCATGTCGAACAATTGTTTCTTGCGGGCGAATGCCTTGACCAGGATCATAGCAATTATGTACAAACTTATGGGTACTCTTCATTTCCATCACCTCCTTAAATGTAATTATTTTCCTAAAACCCAATAGAATAACCGGAATATCGGGTTTTTTTCTCTATAATTGTTGACAAACCTATATTCACTCCTGTAATATGGGGATATCAGAAAAGATACCAATTATTTATTTTATAACTATCGGTATCTTTAGTTGAGAAAACGGAAGTAAAAGATACATATGATTTTTGAAAAATACACCAACCAATATTTTATTCGAAGTATACCAATTAGGGTATGCTTATTAGTCGTTCTTTAAAAAGAATATTAGTTGGTGTATCCATCATAAAATATTTGTCAAACAATGTCAACAACTTTTAATGAAGAATGTTCGTGTTTTGCTGATCTAAATCGTCAAGTTCGTAGAATTTTTGGATTTCTTTGTTTAAATAATCAACCATTTCAACTACTTTATTATAAATTGTTAGCACATTTTGATACGCTTCTTCCGTTGCTGTCTCAGACATTTCGACTTCACCAAGATCACTAGCAGCATCTATTAAAACTAACTCTAAATCTCTTTCTAGGATCATTACTTCTTCTAGGCTAAATCCGTTAAATATACTTGTTAACATATGTATTCTCTCCCTTTTTGGTTTTTATTTTGGTTTATTTAGACTTTTTAGCAACAGATATTCTAGATAAAATATATTGCTTTGTTTCTGCAGATAAGCTACACCATTCCCCTACTTTAACTTTCATTTTACAACCCTCCATTTGATAACTTCCTTAACAGTTAACGTTTGTCTTTTACCATAATAGTACTTTTCTAGTTCGTAAATGGCATTATTCATCGCTTTACAGCTTGCATATGATGGGCAATCAGAGAGCTTCTTGTACTGCTCAGAAGCCCATTCCTGTATTAATTCATCTAGTTCAATTTCGTAATATGACATTATTGCATTAATTACGTGATCCATCCTTACTCGCTCCCTTTAAGTAATTCCGTGACGTTAAAATCAAAATCTAAACTATTGTCGTAGGCAGGAGATAAAAGATATTCAAATAAAGAAACCGATGTAAGTTTTTCGTATATTTTAATAATTATTTCTTTTTCATTTTTAATGTGATTTACTTCTCCGAGGGTGATAAATAATCCAGTCGAGTAATAAAGATCGATATCTTCAAAATATCTAAATCCAGATAGTGTAACTTTGTTAGCGTTTAGATATAAAGCTGTTTTATCATTAATTTTATAAGCTTTAATGATCTCTCCGCTTATCTCCTGGTAATTAGTATTTAGTTGATTTTTGTGACTGTAATCCAAAAGCATTTTAATTGGTTCAAGTAACATTTTAACAACTCCCTTTTTATTATCGACTACAACTTGTTGTCGTTTGTTATCTTTATAATACACCCGACTACAAAACGTGTCAACTACTTTTTGTAGTCATTTTTATAATTATTTGTTATAATTAAAGAAAAAGAGCACATAAAGGGGAAAATATGACAAAGAGAGTTAAATCAAACTTAAAAGCTATAATGGATTCTAGGAATATAAAAATCAGACAACTCGAAGCAATGACTAAGCGCCCTGAAGATAAAGAACCCAGAGTTAAATTTGAAACAATTAGACGATTATATCATGATACAACTAAGCAATATCAAAGAGATTCAATTGGTATTTTGTGTGAAGTGTTAAATGTTGAATTATCTGAGTTATTGATTTTAGTTGATAAAGAAGAATATCAGACAGAAGAATAAAGTATATGACTTGATTAATAGATATAATTTGCTTGTTTGAATTTCCAACAAGCAACAATTAATAGAGGAACTCCCACTACCACGGTGAGTCCTTTTTTATGTTAAATTTATCCACTTTGCATTAAAACTTCGTATAATCCGTCTTCAGTTAACACCCATCTCTCTCTTCTTTGACCTAAGGTAAGGATTGTTTGCACCAAATGTATAGCGAACGTTCACCCTTTAAATAAGAACGTAAAATTGTGTTATCAAATACTAAGGGAAAATCTAACGAACGCAAAATTACGTTGGTAGTAAGTGAAAAAGGTCGTTACCATTTTCGTGGTCGTCCTAAAAGACCTCGTGAAATACGACCCTCATCATTTGTAAACGACGAACCTTCAAATGAAGGAGCGTCTACATTTCCCAATAAGCATTAAACATATTATTAAGTTGATACTTTCTAAATATCTTCTTGACAATTCCGTTAAAATAGCCGTTTACAGACTCCACATTACGTTTTTTAATTTTAGCTACTAATACCCTTAACGCTTCCTTTGAAGCTGTTTGAAAGTCCTCTGAAGATAGTTTAAACAACTTGGAATGTATGTAGCTGATTCTATACAACTCCTCTATTTGTTCCACATTTGGAAAGAAGTATGCGGCATAATTTGCGAATGATTTATTAATGAAATTTGAAATAACTTTTGGTTGATTATTACGGACAGAGTCTTGTGTACGTATTTCTTTATTTTTAATATCGTTAGCTTGAGAATTGCTAGTTTTAGGATGGTTCAATTGCTTAGATGGTTCAACTTGTGAGCAAAAACGATTAAACACATATACATTGCTTGATTTAGAGCCATTCTTACGCTTTGTTTCGTGTATGGTTAATAAGCCTAATGACTGTGCTTTGGAAGTCATACGCTTAAATGTAGAGCGACTGATGGCAAATTGATCTAGCTCATGAGTAGCCTTTGTTACGGTTGCAATTTTAGCATTACTAACACCGGCTACTTTCGCACAAAAACGGATAAGACGTTTTAATCCAATCAGTTCCGATTTAGTGAATTTAGATTTAATATCAACCATCCACTGTTCTATATTATTGTTAAAGTCATTAATATCTTTAAATTGTGATAAGTGTTTAAATGATTCTATATTGTTTTGTTTCACGACAAATAAACCTCCATTTTACTCCCTTTTGAAAGGGATTTAATTTGAAGGTATACTCAAATAAACCTATGGTATCTCTTGATTTTTCATAGGTATTATTATACAATGGAATCACCTAGTAAGTGTTCCTTTAATGGAGCATACCGAAGATCTAACTATTGCAGTAGTTGGATCTTTTTTTATGTTGTTTTTTAAATATGTTTTTCTAGATGTTTTTTGAAAAATCGAGTTATTTCTTCTATACTAATCCCTAATTTTTTTGCTTCAACAATCAACCTAATCCATTCTTCATCTAGAATCATCATTAACTCCTTATCATTTCATATTCATCAATGGACTTGATGGCATAGCTTTTTCAATTAATTCAAAGTCTTCCAATGATTGTAAGTATCGCTGTGTAGTAGTTATTTCTGAATGTCCAAGAAGCTTGCTAAGTGTATAGATGTCTTTACTTCCAGAATTTAACATAAATTGCACAGAAAAGAAATGTCTAAATGTATGTGGCGAAACTCTTTTACCTGTTATCTTTGCCCTTCTCCCAGCTTCCTTGATAATATTATCAAGTGCTACATGAGTAATATCCTTACCTGTATAGGATAAGAAATAATGCTCTGTAGTTAACTTATCTTTAAAATATTGCCCCTTTAATCTTTCATATCGGATTAATATTCTCTTGAGAACAGGTGATATAAAAACTATTCTTTCCTTGTTTCCTTTACCATTTATTAATAGGCTTGTTTCTTTAACATTGATTGTTTTAAGCGATCTGATTTCCATTGCCCTAAGACCACAATCACTTAGCATGGCTATAACGGCTTTGTTTCTTGCTTCAAGATAATTTTTATAAGAAAAGGCATCAATCATAGCCTGAACTTCTCCTGTAGTGAACCCCTTCAGAACTTTCTTAGGAACTTTAGGTAACTCAACTTTTTTCGCTATGTTTTCTTTTAAATATTCTTCTTTGTAACACCATGAAAAAAATGCTCTAATCATTTTAAACATCGAAACGATAGATTGTGGTTGTAAGCCATCTTTCTGTTTCTTTCTTAAATAAGCCTTTAAATCAAAGGTTGTTACATTTTCTAATTCACTTATTCCTCTGTTGACTTTTAAATACTCGAACAGTTGCTTATACTCTTGATTTTTATTTTTAATCGTGGAATGACTAAATCCCTTCGCCTTACAGTAATACATGTATTCTTTCAACACATCTTCCAATAACAAAATAAAAAACCACCTCTCCGCTGAATTTTTCAACAGATTAGTGGTTTCAAATAGATAATAAGAAAAATAAACCAGACTCAAAAAAAATAATAGGAGAAAAATTCACTCTACTTTCATCTATCACTAATAATCACGTTATAAAAACGAATGATTGCTATCTAATCAACCAAGAGAATAGGATGTCACCCCTTGTTACCAAGGGAGCTCGTCTATTATTTTCCTTGTTGCTTGTTCATCGCTGTCATCATTTGATTGATTTTCTTTTGAGAAGGTTTCATTCCCATTTGCATCATCATCATTTTTAACATTTGCTCATTAATTGGTGGGTTTTTCTTTAAGTAGTTCATCATGTATTTACGCGCAATAAAAAATCCGATAACAATACCGGCGATTAAGGCTACGACAATACTTAACCAAGCGTACCAAGGCATATCTTTTTTCCTCCTTCATGTTGTCTATACTTTAGTGTACTAGACCAGATAATATTATACAATATCTGTTACAGAATTTCTCCATTTTACACAAAATTTCTTTCTTTTATCGGTTTTAACCAGCCGAATCTCCCATTTTCTACATCAATGGCTAAAAAAGAAGGCTCATGTTTGCGAATAATTTCAAAGAAAATAGATTCTGCATCATAGTAGCCATCTGCTTCTATCGATAAATAATTCTCTTCCACTGTTAACGATGCTTTGCTTAAATTTCCATTATCAATATAAAAAACTCCATCTTTTAATTGAAAGCTTTTATTTTGCTGCAGATCGGCATATAATTGATTTTCAATCATCCATTTGGAAATAGGAAGTGTGATAAAATCAACCTGTTTTTGAAGAATTCTCTTTAATTGTTCATCGTCTGTTTTAGTATGGTCCGAAAATAAATTGTAAAACAAGCGTTCTCTACCGTTATAATGAATGGCGACCTTTTCTTTTATTAAATACAATTGATATCTTCTCATACTTCACCTTCACCAACCTGTCCACTTCTTTTCCTTCTATTATAAAGAAGGTTTATTTCAAGATGTGTCTCAAGGTGTAAAAAAAACAGACTTATTTTGTCGAATCAGAGAAAGTAGGATGGACTGATAGTAAACACAGCCATCCTGCACCATTTAATTTTCTAACAGTGCTTTTAATCGCTTCACTACGTTAGACACGCTAAATCCGTATTCTTCTAAAATTTCATTTCCAGGCGCAGATGCTCCAAAGGTTTCTATGGAGAGTACATCTCCTTCGTCCCCTGCATATTTATGCCAACCAAGAGAGCTTCCCATTTCAATCGCTAATCTTTTTTTCACTGTTTTTGGCAATACTTTTTGTTTATACTCTTTGGATTGCTGCTCAAATCGATCCCATGCTGGTAGACTAACGACTGAAACATTTATTCCTTCTTTCTCTAATTCTTTTTGGGCTTCAACCGCTAGGCCAACTTCTGAACCTGCTGCAATTAATAGGGCATCAGGCGTTTCTGCTTTTGAAGGAGAGATGATATAGCCACCCTTTGATACCCCTTCATAAGCACTATCCTTTGTACCTTTAATCGTCGGTAAGTTTTGTCTTGTTAACACTAATGCTGTTGGCTTATCCTTAGACTCTAGAGCAATTTTCCAAGCGGCAGCTGTCTCATTCCCATCGGCTGGTCGAATGACAGATAGATTTGGCATCGCTCTTAATGAAGCTAATTGCTCAACAGGCTCGTGAGTTGGGCCGTCCTCACCTACTGCAATACTATCATGGGTGAATACATAGGTTACAGGCAATCCCATTAGTGCTGCAAGACGAATGGCAGGTCTTAAATAATCGGAAAAAACAAAGAATGTTCCGCCAAATATTTTTAAGCCACCATGCAACATAATTCCGTTTAAAGCAGCTCCCATCGCAAATTCTCTTACTCCAAACCAAATATTTCTACCTTCTGGAGTTTCAGGTGTAAAATCTTTCTCTCCCTTTATCATTGTATTATTACTTCCTGCTAAATCGGCGGAACCACCAATTAAGAATGGAAGATTTTTTGCAATACTATTGATTACTTCCCCTGAAGATGCACGACTTGCTAAACTGCTTCCCTCTTCATAAACTGGCATTTCTCGATTCCAACCCTCGGGCAAGGTATCTGCTAATGCAGCTTTTAATTGTTTTGCAAGTTCTGGATATTCTTTTTCATAGCTTGAAAAAAGCTCATTCCATTCTTTTTCCTTGTTCTCGCCATGTACAGCAACAGACTCTTTAAAGTGATTATATACTTCATCTGGAACATAAAAATCTTCATCGAATGTCCAGTTATATGCTTCTTTTGTTAACTTAAGTTCATCTGCACCAAGGGGAGCGCCATGAACAAGGGATTTACCGGCTTTATTAGGCGCACCAAATCCAATTATCGTTTTCACTTCAATTAACGTTGGTTTCGTTTGATCATTTTTCGCTTCTTCAAGTGCTTTTGCGATCCGATCTGTGTCATTTCCATCTTCTACACGGATATACTGCCAACCATATGCTTTAAATCGCTGTTCCACACTCTCGGAGAAGGATTTATCTAAATCGCCATCTAAAGAAATATCATTGGAATCATACATTACAACTAATTTGCCTAGCTTTAGATGTCCAGCAAGAGAAGCAGCTTCAGCAGATACCCCTTCCATTAAATCGCCATCCCCACAAATGCTATATGTATAATGATCAACGATTGCATAGTTATCTTTATTGTAAACTCCCGCTAATTGTTTTTCTGCAATCGACATCCCCACAGCCATCGCAATTCCCTGTCCAAGAGGACCTGTTGTAGCATCAACCCCAGCAGTATGTCCATATTCAGGATGCCCTGGAGTCTTACTTCCCCATTGTCTAAATTGTTTTAGGTCGTCAAGGGTTAAGTCATAGCCTGATAAATGCAATAAGCTATACAGTAATGCAGAGCCATGTCCGGCAGATAACACAAAGCGATCACGATTAAACCAGTCAGGATTTTTAGGATTATGATTCATATAAGATGTCCATAAGGTATACGCCATCGGAGCTGCTCCCATCGGCATTCCTGGATGACCTGATTTTGCTTTTTCAATTGTATCAATGGATAGAGTTCTAATCGAAGCAATCGATAAATGGTCAAGCTTTGTATTCACTATTCAACATCCTCTCATTTTCAAATAATAATTATGCCTAAATGATTCTTTTTCTCCAATAAACTAAGAAAATAAGCACCACTATATACTTTCGACATTTATTTCGTATTTTACCCATAAATTCCAATAGAAAACATAAAAAAAAACCTTAACAACGTATGTTAAGATTTTTTCATAAAGGTTGCTTTATATATTTTTCTTCGTTCATAAACAACAGCCCTTTATTTAGGACGCGAGCATGAAACTTAGTGCATCTTTTTTTTGTTTTGTATATCTTTCACTTTTTGTGGTGTTACATCATTACCTTTTGGATCAAAAATCTTTACATTTTCAATCGTATTTACCATTGTGGAACGGAAATTTTTCAAATACTCACCACGGAGCTTAGTTTGTTCTTTTGCTTCTTCATGTGTTAGGCCCGTCTCTTTTTTCTTTTTTGCAAGTTCATTTATGCGATCAAGTTTATTTTTAGGAAACATTTTAAACTCCTTTATAGAAATAGTATATGATTTCTGTTTAATAGTCTTCTTCATTTACTTTTGCTGTGTTTACATGTATGGACTAAAGGTGGTTATTTATAAAAGCAAAAATAAAAAGCTCAGTCTTTAAAAATGAACTGGCTAATTGAAAATCTATTATATCATAAATACATGTACATTCCTATTTTTAAGAATAGCATAGAAGTAATCTAGTCTTTCCTATTATAGCTTCTCCATATATTCTTGATATCTGCGATGAATAGTCGCCTTTGAAAAATGATATCCAAGTCCCTTTAAAGTGGAGGTTATTTCTGTAAATGTTAACCCATTTTGCTTTAGTTTTACGATTTCCTCTATGGGAACATCTAACTTCTGTCGACCTGAATGATCCCCTAAGTTTTTTAAATTCTTGTCTGGGCGATACCCATTTTCTACAGCTCTTCTCATGCCTCTTTTTATCTTTAAATTATGTATTTTCCGTTGATATTCTTCCACTATGCTAACAATCTGTAAAACCATCGTATCGGCTTCTGAAAGAGTAAGCTCTCCTGATGAAGAAATACTATAAAGCTTAATATTTTCCTTTAAAATGCAGTGAAGAATAGCAATTCTTGCATTTCCTCTCCCTAATCTTGTTTCATCCTGAATTAAAATCGACGATATTTCCTCTTCTTTTATCATGGATAAGAGATCAAGCAGTCCTTCTCTATCGAGATCGTATCCACTTGCTCTTTCAGAGATGGTTCTCTTTACATGAAAGTTCATTTTACTTGCTAATTCTAATAATTCCTCTTCTTGCCTTTTAAGAGACGTTGTCTGTTCTTCTTTATCTGTACTTACTCTACAATAAATGATTGCATTCTTATTATTTTTCATTACTTGCTAGATTCCCTTTCTATTATTCTGCAGCTAACATTAATTGATGGTCCTCTACTCTTACTGGGATGACCAATTCTTCCCCAACTTTAATATTATTAGCAGCTATATTGTTGTGCTCTTCTATCCATTTGATAAATTGTTTTTTTGTCATATTATACGTACCTGCATATTCATTAGATAATTGCCATACAGTTTCTCCATTTTTCACCGTAACTGACACATATTTGCTAGAATCTGTTTCTCCAGTATTCGCTACAATCATTATACACGCTATAAAACCACAAATTAAAAGAATAATAGTATAAGAATATTTTTCCCACAATTTAGACATTTATAATTCCACCTTTATTTAGAATGTATGTTCGTTTATGCAATTAGTTTAATACGAACAAACGTTTCCTGTCAACAACAAAATAGAACTTATGTTTGTATCCTTATATAGAACGTGCTATAATTAGTACAAGAATAATTTAACGAGGTGCGTATAATGCAGAAGCTTTCAAAGAGGCAATTAGACATACTAGAATACATAAAAGAAGAAGTAAAGCTAAAAGGATATCCACCTTCTGTTCGTGAAATTGCAGAGGCTGTTGGACTTGCATCCAGTTCAACTGTTCATGGCCATTTAGCAAGATTAGAGAGTAAAGGATTAATCCGTCGTGATCCAACAAAACCTAGAGCTATTGAAATATTGGATTTAGAAGAAAGTAATATACCAAAATATAATATTATTAATGTACCTGTAGTCGGAAAAGTTACAGCGGGGTTGCCTATCACTGCTATCGAGAATGTCGAGGAATATTTCCCGTTACCGGAAAGACTAGCACCAAGTGATGAACAAATATTCATGCTAGAAATTATGGGAGAAAGTATGATTGAAGCAGGAATATTAGATGGTGACTATGTTATCGTTAGACAACAGCATTCTGCTAACAACGGAGACATTGTTGTTGCAATGACAGAGGAAGATGAAGCTACGGTTAAACGATTCTTTAAAGAACGCGACTTTATTCGCCTTCAGCCTGAGAACAGTACAATGGAACCAATCATTCTTCGTAATGTAAGCATTCTTGGGAAAGTAATTGGCGTATATCGTCATATTCAATAATAATTCTCAATATAAGAATATAAGAGCACGCAAAAGGCTTGTCCCATTTTTGGACAAGCCTTTTCTATGTATCATTTATGCTCATAGATGGAGATTCCTTTTATTCCCATCCCTTACAGACATCTACCCAATCAACTGCATTGCTATATATATATAGCTCTTCATTGGTCAATTCGATCGCTGAATTACTGCTTCCACATGCTGGGAACACAGTGGTAAATCGTTTTAGCGATTCATCCATATAGACAGGCAAATTTTCTACTAACCCAAAAGGACAAACACCACCAACTGCATGGCCTGTTTTTTCCAATACTTCTTCTGGCGCTAGCATCCTTGCTTTTTCTGCAAAGATTTGCTTAAATTTTTTGTTATCAATTTTCGCATCCCCTGCTGTAACTATTAATATGGCATCATCATCTTTCCGGAAAGATAACGTTTTGGCGATTCTTTCTGGCTCTACCCCTAATGTTTCAGCTGCTTCTAAGACAGTAGCGCTAGACGTTTGAAATACTTGAATATCTTTTTCTCTATTCCATTTACTTAAATGAATTTGAACATTTTCTAATGACAACGCATGACACTCCCTGAATATTCCTTTTTTTTTAATAATTTAAAATATATCATTAATTGCTATAAAGCTCAAATTCTTTAAATGAATCGGAATTATAGCTTTTAATAAGCATACAAAAAAGGAGTCCTTTTCACTAAAGAGGACTCCTTTTAACTAATTATTCCATTTAGAATGTATTATAAACATTTTCACATTCTTCTGCTGTTGGTTCATAAAAGCAATGTAGTTTATATCTTCCTACATGTGGTTGATTATACCAGGTATTAGGACAATCACCTGGAGGACGAAAATACCATAAACTATATTTTGCTGGCCAAAAGGATTCTCCGTTTACTACTCTCCTTGCCAATCTTCGTTCACTTTCTCTTGGTCGTTGATAAAAATAGCCTTTTGTTGTTGCTTCAAATGCATGGGCTTGATAAACCATATCATTTACAGTGCGAAGACCTTTGAAATCGGAACAATCTGCTCTCATTCGATTGATCCCTACATTCCCAACTAATAACATGCCTAATTCTCCTTCTCCCTCTGCTTCTGCACGAAGAAGTCTTGCCAATAAGTCAATATCCGCATCAGTAACACGTACGACTGCCATTTAACCACCCCCTACCCTTTCATCATATTTTTCCATACCTTATCCTATTCCTATAGGAAACATTACGATGAAAAGTGACTTTGGTGATGATTTTTGTTAAAAATTGATTAGTTTTTTAAATTCTTTAAATCCAATTATATAGCTCGCTGCAATTAATCCATTAATAAACAAAATATAAAATAATCCAATGATATATACCTTGTATTTTTTCCACTTTTTCTTCATCCCATATCCCCACCTTTAATACTCTCTAACTTCCCCTCATTTGGTAAATTTATGTATACATAAAAAAACTAATAATTTTTTTTTTTTGATTCATACTAATTTAATAAAATCTTCCTTTTTATTACCCATTTAGGAGGAGTAAAAGTGGTGAGATCCATGTACTTTTTTTTATTAAACTTCCCTAGTAATGTAGAAATTGATAAAGAAAAAGAAAAATTATTTCATCTATCCTTTGATCATTGGTTACAGCATGATTTATTTTCTTTTAATTGGTGGATACTTTTCCTATCAACGATTATTCCTTATTTTATTTTTTGGAAAGTAGTAGACAAAAATCGCTTTTTTGAGGTGTTTTCATATGGAATGGTATGTGCCATTTTATGCATGCTCTTAGATATTATGGGCACAGAGATGTTCTTATGGAGCTATCCGGACAAATTACTCCCCATCATTACCCCGCTTATTCCTGCTAATTTGGTC
Organism: Niallia sp. Sow4_A1; assembly: GCF_052116745.1. Lineage (NCBI taxonomy): Bacteria > Bacillati > Bacillota > Bacilli > Caryophanales > Bacillaceae > Niallia > Niallia sp. Sow4_A1. The sequence continues at coordinate 146,324 of NZ_JBQKKM010000003.1, forward strand.
GTAATCCCTATCACCGCTATGCTTGTATATCAATATTTTAGCACGTGGAAAAATTTTTTGTTCGCCACGTTATGCTGGTCCATCCTATTTTCCTATATTATTGAGCCATTATTTATGCTTAGGAAAATGTTCGTATTAGGGGAAAATTGGTCCCATACAAAGTCATTTATTGGCTTTATTGTTCTAGGTATTTTCTTAAAAGCAGTTTTTGAAACCATAAAAAAGCATCTTTCTAGATAAGAATGTTCTATTTATCACATAATATTATTCATTTTCCACAAACTAAGCAATGAATCTTGAAAGGAGAGAAAACGATGAAAGATCCCAATGCGAAAGACACAAAGCAGCAAAACAAATTAGGATTGGATGCAGATGAACAAGAAATGAATGGTTTATATGGAATGGCTGAAACGATGGAAGAAGATGCGTTAAATAGGCAAAATAAGCAGCAAAAAATGTAATTTTCAGCCTCCTGCATACTTCGTTCGCTATGCAGGAGGTATTTTCCTTATCCGTTTCGATTAGCGATGGCTTTTAAAATCGCTTTCTCGATTTCCTCATAACTCGTACAGCGACATATATTGGATTCCAGCCATTCTTTAATCTTTTCTTTATTAAGATTAGCTTCATTAAGGAGGAGTGCATGACCATTCATAATAAATCCTGGTGTACAATAGCCACATTGAAAAGCAAATTCTTCGATAAATATTTGTTGAAGGGGACTATTATTCAGTCCTTCTATCGTAATAATCTCGTTGCCTTGTGCTTCCACTGCGAGCATTAAGCAAGATTTCATCGGCATCCCTTCCATAATTATGGTGCAAGCACCACAATCTCCGTTGAAACAACCTGGCTTCGCACCTGTTAAATAGAGGTCTTCGCGCAATGTAGCAAGTAATGTTTTCGATGAAGGAATAACTACTGAATGGTTTTCCTCGTTTATCCGCAGTTTTACGATTACTAAATTTTGTCTACTTTCCGCCAATTACACTCCCTCCAATCGATCAATTATTTTTTCTAAAAGGTCAGAAAGTACAAATAATCGGTATTCATTTGAACCTTCGACATCGTTAAGGATAGGGGAAGGGAGATGGGCTAATGCTAAATCGATTCGTTCTTCTCTACTCATGCTTTGATTATTTATTATGCGCTCCACTTCAAATGCTCGAAACGGAAAAGGGCATAATCCGCTGATGGCTACTCTAATTTGACCATCCAGCTTTAAGGCAGCTACTGTAATTAATGGATACCCTGTCTCCCACTGCTGTCTCACTTTTATTGCTATATATTCTTGAGTCAAATATCGTTTTTCAATAAAAGCCTGCACCAATAATTCTCCCGTCTGAAGCAATAATTTTCCCTCAAATACATGATGGATAAATTCTGTTCTGATTCCAGACTCATTTGCAAGCACCAACACACTATCTGTTAAAAGGAATGGCAGTACTGCTTCTCGATAAAAGATTTCACCACAAATATTTCCACCAACCGTAATCTTATTTCTTGCTGTTCGATCCGCAATTTCTTTACAAACCATTGTTAATAAGGGAAAATAATTGCTTTCTTCTACTTCTGTCAATGTGATACAGGAACCGATTACAAGGTATTCTTCTTCCATCTGGTGAACATTGCATGCCGCTATTTTGTTTATATCAATTGTGACATCCACATTTAATTGGTTTATTCTTCTTAGCGTAATAATTTCTGTACCGCCCGCATAATAGGCTGGATGTCTATTTTGCGATTTTGTTTCTGTATATATTTGCATTGCCTGTTCCATGGTGGAAGCTTGTTTATATTCAAATGCCATTATGTGCCTCCTTCCATTGTCTCCAAATAGCTTCTGGTGTAAGTGGGAGACTTTTCAATTCAGTGTTTATGGCATGCGAAAGGGCATTTCCTAACGCCGCCGGAATGCCAACCAACCCATGTTCCCCTGCTCCCCTTGCTCCAAATGGTGCCTCTAAGTGAGGTGTTTTTATAATATCGACTTCATATTGCGGATGTTCACCAAATCTTAAAGGTCGATAGGTTCTCAATTGGGGGTTTAGAACTCTACCAATTTCATCAAAATAAAAAGCTTCCCTGCCTGCCCAGGCAATACCCATACTCATGGCTCCTTTTATTTGCCCAAGAGCTGCCTTGTAATTAAGGACTTCTCCTAAATCAACGACCGTAATTGCTTTTAGAATTTTGTACCGAAATGTTTTCCTATCCATTTCAATTTCGATTCCATGTGCTGCTACTGCCCATTCAGGACCAGGATTTCCTGCACCTGTTTCTGGATCTAAATTAGTTAAACCTGTCAGTGTGTAACTACCATTTGCAATGATTTGTCCGCCAATTGAATTTCCATTTGGATAGGTATATCCATACACAATGTCTTTAAATGGCACGAATTGTTTCGGGTTATCTCGTAAGAATACCGTTTCATTCGCTACATCTAAATCATCTTCTGAAACCCTTAAAACAATCGCTCCCATTTTTTTCAGTTTACGAATGGCATCATCTGCTGCAGCCATCACTGCTCTCCCTGCCATTAACGTTCCTCTACTTGCTACTGTCTTCCAATGCTCTGGTACTGTTTGTGTATCAACAGCCATACGCACATGTATTCGATCCACACTCATTTTCATTTGCTCTGCTAAAATTTGTGCTAATACCGTTTTCGTTCCTGTGCCTATTTCGACTAATCCAGACATTAGATTGATACTTCCATCTGAATTAAAGGTGAGCACTACCCCAGAACTAACTGCTGGACCGATTGTTGAGTTTTTCCAGCTACATGAGATTCCTTTTACACGGACCCTATTTTGAGAGATTGCTTCCAATTGACCGTTTTCCCACTCCATTAATTCCCTTAAGCGATCTATGCATTTTTCTACATCTCCTATTTTGCTGCTCGTTAACACTACTTGAGTCGGAGTCGTATCACCTGGATGAATGACATTGATTTTTCTGAAATATAGAGGATCCATATCTATTTTTTTCGCAAGTATATCCATCGCTCTTTCAAAAGCAAAATGGACTTCTCCATGGCTAAATCCTCTGAATGGGGCTGCATAGGGATGGTTTGTATACACACATAAAGCATCACACCAGACATGATCGATTTTATATGGTCCTGTACAATCTACTGCACCTGCCGTACTAAGATGAGGCGATTTATCTGCATATGCTCCGCCATCAAATACATATTTCAATTTTGCAGCAGTCAGCTTGCCTTCCGCTGTACATGCAAGCTGAACCGTCGCTTCTAAGCCAACATGTACTGGGGAAACCGTTAAATCTTCTTCACGCGTATTAAATACACGTACTTTTCTCCCACCAACTGCTTTTGATGCAAGGTATGCAAATATTTCTAAGTGAACAGAAGCTTTTCCACCATAACCTCCACCTACAAATGGCGTTTCTACGACTACTTTTCCTGTTTCCACCTTAAAATCTCTACTGATAATTTTTTTCACCATATAAGGTGCCTGTGAGCTTGTGACAATTCGGACGATTCCGCTTTCTCCAATTTCACACAGTGCTGCTCTTGTTTCCATAGAAGAATGATCAGATATCGGAATAGAAAAATGGGATTCAACTATCACTTCCCCTTCCTTCATTACTGCTTTTACATCTCCTTTTCTAATCTTTGTGTGATTGATAATATTTGTTCCTTCCACAGGATAAATCCCTTCGTCTTTCTTGTAATCGAGTAAATTGTCATGAAGGCGTGGTGCATCTTTCTCTAGTGCTTGTAATGGAGAATTAACAACTGTCAGGGGCTCATATTCGATGTGAATAAGTTGGGCTGCTTTCTTTGCAATGGGGATTGTATCTGCGACAACTAAGGCAATGACTTCTCCATAATATCGAACTTTATTGACAGCAAGTGGAGGTCGATCAATTACTTCTTCTCCTATCAAAGGTAAATTATCTCCAAGGATGATTGCTCTTACCCCTTCTGTCTTTTTGGCTTCAGCTATTTCAATTGAACGAATAGTCGCATGGGCATACGAGCTTTTTACCATCTCCACATGTAATGCATCACTTGCTAAGTAATCTGCTGTATACTTTGCTTTTCCTGTCACTTTTTCAAGGGATTCTTTCCGATAAACACTTTTTCCGATATATGTCACAGTTTCCCTCCTCATTTTCATCGATAAATATTGGAATGAAGTATGTATTCTGGCCAGTAATTTAATTTCATATCTTTCGGATATTAGAAAAACAATTTAAATCTTTTCTTGCAAATCTTTATATGTATATGAGATAAGGAAATAAATTAGAAAAAGTAATTTCAACCATTTTAGTTCTGATAACTTTTACTTAGCCCCTATTTTGAACAAATAAAAAAGGAGGTATAAAATTGTTTCTTATTCTCTCCTTTTTTTTACAGCAACTATTCCGTTTTCCATCCTTTATTTTCACACAGATTCGTAATATGAGCGAGGTGGTGACGACCATGCCATGCGTAATTTCCAATTAATAATCGAACAGATTGAGTACCACTTTCTGGATGTTGGAATTCCTTCTCTAATTCATTTGTCTGAAGCAGAGCTCGAAATAAATGAACCCATCTTGTATGAATATTGAAAAGCAATTGGATGGACACATTTACAGGCATGGAATAGTCGGGAAGCTGTGCCCATAGTCCTTCTTCATATGGTTTAATAATCGGCTTCTGTTCAGTTAAGGCAAGCTTTGTCCGTATATATGCGTTCATATGACTATCTGCTACATGGTGTACTACTTGACGAATTGTCCAGCCGTCTTGTCGATAGGGAGTATCTAACTGTTCCTCTGTCAATAGGGCTATTTTTTTCTCAAGTTTAGATGGATATTCCTCTATTTCTGAAATCCATCTATGTAAAACTTCCTCTGAAATCTGTCTTTCATATTCAAATAAACCAATTGGATACCTTTCATCCACTTCTCATTTCCCCTTTCATCATACAGAAATCGTAAATTAATAGTAAGTTAGTTTTTCTTCTCAAAAAATAGCAAAATAGAATCTTTCATTGGTTCATAGCCAATATCCATGTATATCTTATTGGATGTTGGATTTGTGATATCTGTATAGAGGCTAGTAGATGAATATCCACTCTTTAACAACCGTTCTGAAAGTTCTGCAACACAATTTGTGGCATAGCCTTTTCTTCTATAAGATTCTGGCGTATACACAAAATTAATCGTTATATTATTCTTCGTAGGTCTGCTTGCATTTGCCATACTAACTAACTGATTATCTACTTCCCAGCCAGCAAGTTTCCCACCTTGAATAATCTCCTCTGCACGTATTCCTGCCTGTTCCATTTCTAACGGCTGATTAATGGACTGAGCGAAATCATAAATCCATTGTTGAATTAGCGCCTGATCTCTACTTGTTATCCATCTGAAATGACCAACATTAGATGGTTTCTTTTTCACTTCATTTAGTTGATAGATACGTTGATCCATCCCCAGTACAACGTTTACTTGACGTAATGCAGCAATATGTTGAGCCAGCTCTTGCACAATTGCTTTCTCGCCAATGAAACCAGGAATTTCTTCTATATTTTCATGAATTAATTTACTTACTAACGGTAGCTCCAATGGAGTCATCCCTGGAAAAATAGAGACGATTATTTGTTTTGGATGTGTCTGAAACAGCATAAGAATTGGTTGTTCATCCTTATAAACCCCAGCCATAATGATAGGCTTAATCATCTTATTTATATTCATTAAGATTCCTAGTGGCAAGCCATTAACTGCTTCTTCTTTTTCTAAAAGTGGCAGCATCACCCGCTTGAAATCATTTACGTCATAAAACTTTTGAACAAGTAACACCACAATTCTCCTCCAAACCCCAAGTAATTTTTATGTATGAAAGAAGCTTAAGACTGACTCACCTGAATAAATGTTTTTATTCCAGGGGGAGTATAGGTCGAGAATTTATCAAGCAATTGTGCTGGATTAGAATCGATTATCGCAATGTTCCGATACTGTTCTTGTAAAAATTCCGCATTGGCCATATGATTAATTAATCCAACTAGGGGATCATAATAATGATTGATATTAAGAATCCCTAAAGGTTTTTTATGTAAACCAAGCTGTGCCCAAGTAAAGATTTCAAAAAACTCTTCCATTGTGCCCGCACCGCCTGGAAGTGTAATAAACCCATCAGCTAGCTCTGTCATTTTTGCCTTTCTTTCATGCATGGATTTTACGACAATTAATTCACTTAAATGTGGATGAGCTATTTCTTTTTCTTGAAGAAAATCAGGGAGTACGCCAAATACCTTGCCACCCTCTTCCACCATACTATCAGCAAGAGCTCCCATTAACCCAATGCATGAACCGCCATATACAAGCTCTAAATCACGTCTCGCCAATTCTTTTCCTAGTGCAATGGCTTCTTCGATATAAATTTTAGATGCTCCTGTACTTGAACCACAGAATACAGCAATTCTTTTCATATTGATTCCTCCATTTTATAAAATTCAGAGAATTTTTTTATTACTTTTTACTAGCAAATAAGTATAAAACACCGAGTTTAATGGAAAAATTTTCTCCCTCCTTCTATTTTAACTGGAATAGAATAAGAAAAGAAATAGTGTTTGCCTTATTTCAATCACAATTTATTGAATTTTTTTTGATAATTATTAATTAAATTTTTTAAAAAATAGGTTTAAGAGTTTTAATTAGCGGGTATCTGAAAGAAAAACAATATAAGTACACCTAATATCAAGGAGGATTAAAATGTCAGGAAACGTATTGTATAAAGGCAAAGTCTTTAAAATTTTATTTTGCTATGATACTGGTTATTGTGAAATTAGGGATATTTATAATGTATTTAAGGTAGAGCTTGTTCATAATTCTCAACTTACCATATTAGAAGATGTTTGCACTCATTAGTCATATCCTTTTAGCTTTTTGTCATTTTAAATGACAACTCATTTTCAAAAATTATGTAAGCGTTATTCTTCTTTTTATTTCTTATGGTATTCATGCACGCCTTCATACAATGACTATAACATTTTATATACTTATTTCTTTATTTAGACCTTTTTTGTACATATTATAATGAACTTGTCCACACCATCTAGTATCACTTCCATATTATATAGTAAATCTATAGTTGGAGGTGACTAGTATGTCTGAATATGGAGGCGGATTTGGAAGCAACTTTGCATTAATCGTAGTATTATTTATTTTATTAGTTATTATCGGTGCATCTTATATAGGAGGTTATTAATCTTCTGTATGAAAGTGTCTCAAAATGTTGGTACTCATTGACAGATTATCTATTACTATTTAATAGATAGTGTCCTTGAAATTCCTTAATTTGAGGCACTTTTTCTATTTACTTTCCATTAAGCTGTTTTCGAAAAAGATTGTCCCCCTGTCTCCAATTTAATATATATTATCATTACACCAACCGTAAGCCATTTATGTTCAAAAGTCTCTAATCAAATAGCCTTTTATTCTCCTCGTTAGTTACTTGTCCATTCCCTTTCAATCTTTCGTACATAAGATATGGTGTAACATGTAGAAGGAGGTGGCATATATGTCAGACTGTTATAGCGGTGGAGGTTACAACAATAACTTTGCTTTATTAGTTGTGTTATTCATTTTGTTAATCATCATTGGCGCTTCCTATTGGGGAGGATATTAATCTCGTTAAAAGAAGGCACTTTTGTGCTTTCTTTTTTTCATAAAATATCATCCTTTTAATTATACATATAGCATACGAAAAGGTACCCTGGTTTATTGGGGTACCTTTTCTTTCATAGTATTAGAAGAAGTTTCTTCTCGGTCTGCAATTATTTGGATTATTTACATCAGTACCACAATCGAAGTCTTCAACAACTGTTTCGTTCACTTGTCTTTCTGTTACTGGAAAATAATTTTCATTACGAATTACCGTTCTATTTACATTAATTACTTCTGTTGGGTGAATATTACGAATTCTTTTTTCATTTGTTGTTGTTCGAACAACTGTTTGAGTAGGATGAACGATATCTCTCACTGGAGAAACGCAATTTCGACATTTTTTCCCATGATTATTATTACTAGAACCTAACACATTATTATTATTATTATGGCGACCCATTTCTTTCGCTCCTTTCTATTATCAATTTCACTTACAATATATTGTATGAAAGGAAAAAGAGCTTGTCCGAGCTTTTACACTAATCTTTATTAAAATATGCTGAAGGACTAAGAGGAATGTCTAGCGGCACAGAAGTGGAATATTATTTTTCTAGATTTACACATAGAAAGATGTTTAATAAATAATTCTAACTAGCGCATAAGAAACCTTACTAAATTGCTGATTTTCTTACATTTTATTTAGGAATACTTCACCTTTTACATTAACATCTTTCTATTAATGCCTATATCTTTTTAAGAATAGAAGTTCTTATAAATCGGGATTAATAAACAGCTCTTCTCCAAAAAGAAAAGCTTTTTTATGCAAACAATTTAAATGACTTCGATTTAAAGGAGACAGCTAGGATGGAATCCACTTTAAAAATGCGTGGCTGCTTCTTCCTTAAACAAAACGCCTTAATGTATGTGTCTGTTACTCTATACACAAGAACCGTTCGCTGGGATATAGAGTCATCTTTTTTCACATAAACAATCTCTATAGGTCTTTTTTCTTTCCACGCTTTATCTAATTGTTTTATCATCCTAAGCTCCCTCCTTTAAAACACATTATATAAGAACATTCGTTCGAAAACAAGTTTTTTCGAACGAATGTTCTTATATTTATAAAAAAGGATTGCCTTTTGTCAATTTGGTAACTGTCTGTTTAATTTTATTAAAATTCATAGCTATATGCTAACTGCATTTTCACTAATTCGCCACCCAATTTAATCAAGACAACTATCTATTGTTTTTTTTTGGAATAGGATAAATCAAAAACAAAGGAGTATCGATTATGCACCCCTCCAATACAACTGGACTAGATGCGGCAATCTATCAAATCTATGCTGCGCCTTACCACGGTCCATGGAATCAACTTTTACATCATTATGTTCATAACAGTCACAGAATCTATCGGAGTAAACAATTGCCATATGATCCACATGCTAATTACCATTATCTTAATTCGAATGTACCATTACACATGAGGCAAACAGATTTACTTTCCAAAATCTCCAATGCAATTGATGGGGAATACTCTGCAATTGCTTGTTATCAAAAACTAAAGAATCTAGCTCCCACAAAAAAAGAAAAAACAGTGATTAATGAAATTAGAAAAGATGAAATCAGCCATTTCAATACCTTTTCCAATTTATATACTCAATTAACTGGTAAAAAACATACACCTCATATTTCTGAACACTGTCCAGATGACTACAGTAAAGGGATAGATTTTGCATTTAATGATGAACAACAAACGGTAGATATGTATTTAGATATTGCCTACCAAACCGATAACATTAAATTAAGAGATGAGTTTTTAAGAGCTGTCCATGATGAACAAAATCATGCAGTTTGGTTTTTATATTTTATGAAATAAAAGAACAAGACAACAGAATTTATTGAACGTAGATAGGAATATAGTCTGTTTTTATAAAAGTAAAAATAACTCATATTAATAAATAGTGATATTCTCTTTTTATTAATATGAGTTACCTAATTATGTAATTAGTGTTTTGTTAAAAATAGTACAATTTACCAAAGGCTAATTGTTTCACTGTTAACTCTTCCCCCCTATGCAAGTCCTTTTCTAAACTGAAAAAATTTTTTGTAATTAGACTACCTCTAGTTATAATAGCTTTAATTAGGAGGTGTATCCATTGATTAAATTATTTAGAAAACGATGGATGCTTTTTGAACAAGTGGTGAAACCGTATAAGCCCTTTGTGACAGTTGAGTATGGTGTTATTCCAGTTCCTGTTGATGATATTATCGGGCTATCCTTACCAGTTAGCAAAATTAGAAATAGCGAAAAAATGAAAGAGCTTCGAGTCTCTGTAAAACAAAAAGGTGGGATAGATGATGACTCTGAAAATTTACATTTATATCGACTACCTGACAGAAAATATACGGTAGCTTCTGGTGGTAATCACCGCATATTTTTATCGCATCAAATAGACATACAAAAGATTAACGCGATGGTTTCCCTTTTAATTCCAGAAAGCTACATACCCGAGAATATAAAAGCCAAAATAAAAGATTATGAGGATAAAGAGAAGACATACCAAATAGAAGTGGAAAAGATCCGCGAATCCTTGGAAGCCCTTGGAGAAATTCGCAAAAACGTAAAAGATGAATTTACTTATAAGAACTTTTGTAATCTAAGAGATGAAATGTATAATAAACGTCAATATCTCCTTCTTAAATTAGCCAAATTTTTAAACTTGGTACCCCATGAAGCAACAGAGTAATCGATATTACCTAATAGAAAATCTGTTCCTATTTATGTAGTAAAACAAAGAAGACTGCAAAATATCCAATCGAATATCTTTGCAGCCTCTTTTCCCTTTTCATTATACATTAAGCTTTTCCTGTTGAAGGAAGTGTTTTTCCTTCTTCACCAATAGTTAAATGAACATCTTTATTAAAATCTATATTTAAAATTGTAATAGTTAAATCGAGACCAAAAATTGTAATTAGCATAAAAGTCACCACCTTTATTAAAAAATGCATCTAAGCAATCATCTTATTAATAAAAAGTAAAAATAATTGCTTGTCCTTCCAATATAAGATATGAAAAATTTAAACTATTGATTGTGTAGATAAATAATTGTTATTCCCTTTACTACTCTCCCAATTTTTTCTCTTTCCCTTCAAACTAAAAGAATATTGTTACACATTCTTCTTTCAGACTTTCCCCTTTTCTCATAACATTACTTATGGCTCTCTGAACCGAAATCCATTTTTACAAATCCTATTTCTTAATGAAGATTCAAATTCCATTAATTTTTCACCTTTCTAGGTATAAAAGGTGGTCTTATAAAGAAGAATACCTATTAATTACTTCAGAAGGAGAAAAATTATGTTTGTATTACTAACGAGAATACTCATTGTTTTCATTTCATGGTGCGGATTTTTTGTAATTCCTAAAAAATCTATCTTTAAGTTTTTACCAGTTACTCTGTTTTCAACTATTTTTTTATTAGTGGAAACATTACTCTCCATGGAATTTAAATGGTGGAAAGTAAAAGGTGGGATAAAAGGGAAAATTAATAATGCCTTTACATTTATTTTCGGTCCTTATTTTGTCGGAAATATCATCATTTTTCATTTCACCTATAAAAAATTTTGGCTATATGCCCTCCTAAATGGCATTATGGATTATTTACTAGCATATCCACTCAATAGCTTTTTTGAAAAACATAATTTTTATAAGCTCAAAAAGGTAAATAGTCTTTTTCTTTTCCTATCTGCCTATCTATATGCAATGCTAAATTATGGATTTCAAAAAATAATCGATAAAAATGAGCCAAATAATGAGCTCAACAACAGACCAATATAAGAAAATTCAAATTATGGTGATACAGGAACTGTATTAGCATAATTTTTTTGTTAGGATTAGTATAAAACAATTGTCACATAAATTAATTCTTCTACTGGATCTTAGTTGCAAAAAAGGTTTCAAAAAATGTTAGTAATGGATTCAGGAGTTAGTATGAAGTTTAGACAGGATTGATTATGTCAAGGAAGCATAGCCGACTAAGAAAATGATGATTTTTTTCTATATTTTTTTAATATTTCCAGGTGTAAGGTGGGCATCATTTCATTTATTTTTTGACTTACCCTTACTCCCACAAAAGAAAAAAGCCCCGGCACCTACAGCGCCAAGGCTTCTACTTCTTAATACATTTCCATGTATTGATCTCTCTCCCAAGGATGGACTTGGGTGCGGAACATGTCCCATTCAATCTCTTTTGCCTCAACAAAGTGAACAAGGATGTGCTCGCCTAGTGCGTCGATCATTGTTTCATTTTGTTTTAATTCTTCTAATGCATGGGCTAGGGTTGATGGTAAGTCAACAATGCCTTCTGCAATTCTTTCTTCTTTGCTCATGATGTAGATATTTCTATCTACAGGAGCTGGAGGAGTCAATTGGTTGGCAATTCCGTCAAGTCCTGCTTTAAGTAAAGCTGCCATAGCTAAGTATGGATTTGCTGCTGGGTCCACGCTACGTACTTCTACACGAGTGCTTAGGCCACGTGATGCTGGAATACGCATTAATGGGGAACGATTTCGAGCAGACCATGCTACATAGCAAGGTGCCTCATAGCCAGGAACTAGGCGTTTATATGAGTTTACAGTCGGGTTAGTAATAGCTGTAAAGCTAGTAGCATGCTTACCGATGCCGGCAATAAATTGAAGTGCTGTATCGCTTAATTCTAACTCACCTTTTGGATCGTAGAAAACATTCTCGCCGTTTTTGAATAAGGAAAGGTTGCAGTGCATCCCTGATCCGTTCACGCCAAATAATGGTTTTGGCATAAATGTTGCATGTAGACCATGCTTACGAGCAATTGTTTTTACTACTAATTTGAATGTTTGAATTTGGTCACATGCTGTAATTGCATCTGCATATTTAAAATCAATTTCATGCTGACCAGGTGCTACTTCATGGTGAGAAGCTTCAATTTCAAAGCCCATTTCTTCTAATTCTAATACGATATCACGACGACAGTTTTCCCCTAAATCTGTAGGTGCTAAATCAAAGTAACCACCATTATCGTTAAGTTCTAGAGATGGTGCGCCTTTTTCATCCAATTTGAATAAGAAAAATTCTGGCTCAGGTCCAAGATTAAAGTCAGTGAATCCTAAGTCTTCCATCTCTTTTAATATTCTTCTTAGATTATTACGAGGATCGCCTTCAAATGGTGTTCCATCTGGGTTGTAGATATCACAAATCAAACGTGCAACTTTCCCTTTTTCAGCTGTCCAAGGGAAAACGACCCAAGTATTTAGATCAGGATATAGATACATATCTGATTCTTCAATACGAACAAATCCTTCGATTGAGGAACCATCAAACATCATTTTGTTATCCAATGCCTTATCTAGCTGGCTGATTGGAATCTCCACATTCTTGATTGTTCCTAAGATATCCGTAAATTGTAAGCGGATAAATTTTACGTTACTTTCACTTGCAAACTTTCTAATGTCATCTTTAGTGTAATTTTTAGCCACGACTATTCCTCCACTCCCTACTTTTCTTCTTATCTATTTTTGAAAATAACGAGACATGTCTCCTTGTCTCATAGAGGGACGATGAGTATTATTAAAGCGACCTGCATTTAATAATTCTTTGCGCAATAATTTGCGTAAATCCTCATCCGATAATTCTCTGCGTGCTTTTTCTGCTTCTTTCTTCACTTCATCTGTCAGCACTTGTTTTTCTTGAACAGAGAAAATTTGTTTAATTCCAGCAAGGTTTACTCCTTGATCAATTAGATCTTTAATCTCCAATAATTTATCAATATCCGATAATGAAAAAAGTCTTCTATTGCCATCTGATCTTGCTGGAGCCACTAATTCGTGTTCTTCATAGTAACGAATTTGTCGAGCAGACAGCTCTGTTAATTGCATGACAATACTTATTGGAAAAAGAGGCATCGATCGACGAATTTGACTACCAGACATAGCATTCGGCTCCTTTAAATTGATTTAATCCACCTTCATTATATGATTGGGAAAAAAAGATGTCAACTAATGTTACAAATTCTTCCCAATTCATGTGACTGATTACTATATTCAAATAGTAATCAGTTTTTGTTCTAGTAATCGGTTAATCGCGATACATATCGCAATTTTCACATGGGAATAGGTTAATCCCCCTTGTACGTAAGCTACATATGGTGGTCGGATTGGACCATCTGCTGTTAATTCGATGCTTGCCCCTTGAATAAACGTTCCTGCTGCCATAATAACATCATCTTCATAACCTGGCATGTAATTTGGATATGCCGTCACATGGGAGTTTATTGGCGATGCATATTGAATGGCTTGGCAAAAAGCAATCATTTTGTCTTTATCATCAAACTGAACAGACTGAATAAGGTCTGTTCTCTTTGTATTCCAGCTAGGAGAGGAATTCATTCCTAATCGCTCTAGCATTGCTGCTGTGAAAATAGCTCCTTTTAAGCTTTGTCCAACAACATGTGGAGCAAGGAAAAAACCTTGGTACATTTCTTGAAGGCTATAAAGAGAAGCACCCGCTTCAGCTCCGATTCCAGGGGAAGTCATTCGATAAGAACATGCTTTTACAAACTCCTCTTTCCCAACAATATATCCACCCGTTTTCGCTATTCCGCCACCTGGATTTTTAATTAACGATCCAGCCATTAAATCTGCACCAACATGGCATGGCTCGAGATCTTCTACGAACTCTCCATAGCAATTATCAACAAATACAACGACATCTTCTTTAATCTCTTTTACAAAGGCAATCATTTTCTCAATCTCCGCAATTGGAAAAGAAGGTCTTGTTGCATACCCTTTGGAGCGTTGTATGCCAATCATTTTTGTATTTGCATGAATGGATGTAGCAATTTTTTCATAATCAGGCTGCCCGTTTGGAAGCAATTCCACACTGTTATAGCCAATATTAAACTCACGTAGAGATCCTATGCCTTCGCCTCTAATTCCTACGATTTCTTCTAATGTATCATATGGTTTACCTGTAATATACAGAAGTTCATCGCCAGGCCGCAAGATCCCAAACAGCGCTGTGCTAATAGCATGTGTTCCAGAAATAATTTGTGGTCGCACCAAACCAGCTTCCCCACCAAATACTTCTGCATAAATGCTTTCTAACGTGTCACGGCCATTATCATCATATCCATAGCCAGTTGATGGGATAAAGTGGGATTCACTTACCCGGTGATTTTGAAAGCTTGATAAGACACGAAATTGATTGGTATCGATTCTTTTATCAATAGCTTGATGGACTTCTTTAATTTGTTCTTCCACTTCATTTACTAACGTTTCTAGCTGTGTTCCATATGTTAACTGCTTATACATCTATTTCTCCCATTCCTCTACTTCTATCGGCTTTTTATATTTTAAAATAGCATGTTCTTTTAAGGCATACCCTTTACATAAATAGGTTTGTGTTTCTTCATCAAAAATTAAGCTCCGAAGTACTGTCTCATTTTTAAGCTGTGACAATAATTTACCATTATTGCTTTCAACCGTTGTTTCATAATATTCCATGTTTTCAATCATGATTTGTTCAATCGTTTGCTTCAGCTTTTCCCTGTCTTCCTTATCAAAAGCGCTAATTAAAATGCTTTCTGTCTTTGATGTTGGCACAAATTTCGAATGCACCAAATCTTTTTTATTATAGACAGTTAAATGTGGAATCGCAGGTATTTCCAAATCTTCTAGTAATTTATGTACTGTTTCCTCATGCTGATAATATTCCTCATTTGAGCTATCCACAATATGAAGCAATAAGTCTGCTTCGCGTACCTCTTCTAAGGTAGACCGGAATGCGGCAACTAATGTTGTTGGCAAATCTTGAATAAATCCTACTGTATCCGTAATAAGTGCCGAAAAGCCACTTGGCAAAATCAATTTTCTAGTCATTGGATCTAATGTTGCAAACAAGATATCTTCTTCAAATGAATCTGCTTCTGAGAGACGATTAAACAAAGTAGATTTTCCTGCGTTCGTATAACCAACTAATGCGATTTGGAAGGCTCTATTTTTCTTCCGTCTTTCACGATAGCGATCTCTATGTTCGACAATAACGCTTAATTGGCTTTTAATATCATCAATTCTTCGTCTAATATGTCTTCGATCTGACTCAAGCTTCGTTTCACCAGGCCCTCTTGTCCCAATCCCTGCGCCAAGTCTGGATAATTGGAGACCTTGTCCACCTAATCGCGGCAAAAGGTATTGCAATTGGGCTAGCTCTACTTGAAGCTTCCCTTCTTTTGATCTTGCCCTCGATGCAAATATATCTAGAATAAGCTGGGTGCGGTCAATGATTCTTGCATCCAAATTCTTTGATACATTGCGAACCTGACTTGGTGATAATTCATCATTAAAAATGATTAAGTCTGCTTCTAATTCTTCTGCAAGAGTTTCTAATTCTTCTACTTTCCCTTTGCCAATATAGGTAGAAGGATGAATTCTTTCTCGCATTTGCGTTAATGTTGCAACTACTTGTCCATTCGCTGTTTTCGTTAAATTTGCAAGTTCTTCCATTGAATATTCAAATCTGGCAGCGTCATTTTGTGTTTCACAACCAACCAGGATTACTTTTTCTTTATCAACTTTGGTTTCTTTCAACTATGTAACCCTTCTTTCCATGCCGAACTTCATCTATTATAGCAAACAAAATCCAATTCATCTATTTGCTCTTTATAAGATTACCCAAATTATAACGAAGTAAAAATGAATTTGAAAAAGAATGTAAAAAAGCTATTCCAAAAAGTAAACAACTCTTTTAAGAATAGCCTATAAACCTTATTTTTCATTAGAGTCTAACAGTAAATCATTACTTCTTATTGTCATTAGTTCGTATTTATCATAATTACTTTGCATTAATAAGCGCATGGCTTGGGCTCTTATCGATTTCTCGATGATATTGCGGATGTATCGACCATTTGAAAAGCTTTTTGGATGCTGGATATTTCGTACATAGGAAAGATGTTCTTTTAGTTTTTTTTCCGCCTCATGGCTTAATGCATATTCTCTTTCTTTTAGCATACGATCTGCAATCTCCATTAGCTGATCGGTGGTATAATCAGGAAAGTCAATGACAAGGGGGAACCTAGAGTGGAGACCAGGGTTTAAGGATAGAAAAAAATCCATTTCCCTTGAATAGCCTGCCAATATTAAAATAAAGTCATGCTGTTTATCTTCCATATGCTTTACTAATGTATCGATTGCTTCTTTTCCAAAATCCTTCTCTCCGCCTCGCCCTAGCGAATAGGCCTCATCAATAAATAAAATTCCTCCCATTGCTTTTTTTACAAGATCCCTTGTTTTCTGGGCTGTATGTCCGATATATTCGCCAACTAAATCAGCACGCTCTGCTTCAATTAAATGACCTTTTGATAAGACATTCATTTTTTGAAAAAGCTTGCCAATTAGCCTTGCAACCGTTGTTTTCCCTGTACCTGGATTGCCTTTAAACATCATATGCAGTGCCTGTTTCCCCGTTTTCAGACCATTTTCTTCTCGCTTTTTATTGACATAAATCCATGCGTATATCTCTTTTATCATTTTTTTCATTTCATCCATGCCTACAAGGCTTCCTAATTCAGCCTCAATTTCCCTAAGTGCTTCGTGTTCACTTGGAACAGTTCTTTTGATTGACTCAGCTTCTGGCTTTTCCTTTGGAAGAACCTTCTTTTTCTGTGAATTGATTACTACGCTGATCTGTCCATTATTCTTCATCCGGATTGGATGCTCCAAAAGCCACACCTCCTCTTAAAACAAAACGCTAAAAATCTCGCCCATCAAAAGCTTCATTTATGAATTTTTTAAGTATTTTAATCTATTCATACTGTTTGCCACTATTCCCCATTGTTAATGTATATTCAGAACCTCTTCTATTCATTAAACTATTTTAGATTATTTTTTTATCCCCATACAAAGCCTAGTCTGTAACAAGAAATAATCCTATTTTAAACGAATATTTTAGTTGGGTGGATTGGTAAGATAAACCTTAATTTATTTGCTCTTCATGGTAAAATAGAGGGAATTATTTTTAATATTCAAAGATTTATTTTGTATCATAGGGGGGATATAGAAATGGCTAGTATTTTTTTAACTTCAAATGGCTTTTTTACAGAAACAATAAAAGGTGAGTTTTTAGCCACACTTAAAAAACAAAGGATAAATCCGAAAGCTGTCATTATTACTACGGCCTCCACACTTAAAGAAAAAAATAGACTTGCCCTTAAAACGAAAAATGATTTTTTCGAAATGGACATAAAGCATGTCGATTTTATTGATGTTGAAGTGGAAAAGGGAGAAAGACTAAAGGAGTATAATATCATTTATATTAATGGTGGAAACCCCTTTCGCTTACTATATTTTATGAAAAAAAGCGGCGCTGACTTGATATTAAGATCATTGTCAAAACAAAATACTATCTTAATAGGAGCAAGTGCTGGTGCGGTTATTTTAGGACCTTCAATCGATGTTGTCCAGCATTTTTCTCCAGAGTTGAATGAGATAGGCTTGAATGACTATACAGCATTATCGTTAACAGATATCGCTATTTTTCCACATTATGATCGAGAAGATGTTTTTAAAGAAGACACTGGGAAGAGCATAGAGGATCGCTTAAGTGAATTTGAAGAATGGAATAATATCTCAGTAACGAGATTAAAGGACGACCAATACATCCTAATAAATAGATAAATTCGAATAATGCGCACACAAAAAAAGCTTGAGGATAATTCCCCAAGCTTTTTTTGTGTGCTACCTTAAATTGCTATGTACCAGTATCCCCGGACAGCTAATCTCCCACTTATCTCGAGAGCGCCTTAAAGTGAGATTAAACACCGATTAGCCACGTTATTGAACTTGTGTACCTTCTAAATCAATTTGTACATTTTTTTGTGGAGCAAATGTAGAAATCGCATGCTTATAAACGAGCTGTTGCTTTCCTTCTGATTCAAATAATACGGTGAAATTATCGAAACCTTTTATAAATCCACGTATTTGGAATCCGTTTAATAAGAATACCGTTACGTTTGTGCCGTCTTTACGCAGTTGATTTAAAAATTGATCTTGAATGTTAACTGATTGCTTCATGAAAATCCTCCTCTTTTCTCTCTACTATTATGTATTCGATTTTATTTTTAACATTCCTTCTAAATAAGACGAAATTTCCTGTAAATTTTTTGTTATGTCATGTGTTTTGACACTTTCTGTCATATCAAACCATTGTACATTCATTTTGTTGCGAAACCAAGTTAATTGCCTCTTTGCATATCTCCTCGAGTTCTGCTTTAACTCCTCAATTGATTCATCCAAGCTTTGCAGACCATCGAAATACTTATAGATTTCTTTATAACCAATAGCCTGAATGGATTGGCAGTCTCTAATGCCCTTTTCATAGAAGTGCTGAACTTCCTCTATTAAGCCGATATCAAGCATTTGCTCCACTCTTTTATTAATACGCTCATACAAAACACTTCTTTCCATCGTTAAGCCAATTAACGCAGCATCATAAAGTGAGTCCTGCTTCTGTTCTTTTTGAATATCAGACATTTTTCTGCCAGTGACATGAAAGACCTCCAATGCTCGAATCACACGCCTGACATTATGATGGTGAATGGCAGCAGCAGCTTCTGGATCTACTTCTTTCAACATATCATGAATAGTTAGGCTTCCTTCCGTTTGCGCCAATTCTTCTAATTTCGTCCGGAATTCCGTGTCTGTTGCCGTTTCTTGAAACTGATAATCGTATAAAACGGCTTGAATATACAAACCAGTTCCGCCAACAATAAATGGCAATTTACCTCTTGAAGTTATTTCCGTGATTTTTTTTCGAACAAGCTCTTGAAATTGTGCCACAGAAAAACCTTCATCTGGTTCTACAATATCAATTAAATGATGGGGAACCCCTTGCATTTCATCCTTGGATATTTTTGCTGTCGCAATATCCATTCCTCTGTAAATTTGCATGGAATCTCCGCTAATGATTTCCCCGTCGAATTTTTTTGCCAGTTCAATGCTTAGATTGGTCTTCCCTACAGCAGTAGGTCCGATTAATACAACGACTTTTTCCTTTATGGTCAAATGATTCAACTGCCTTTTTCAAACATTTAGCTAAATTTTATGCTATTATAATTATTTTATCACATTCCTGCGTGCAGTTTAACCTGTAAGCATTATTACCCAAACTTTATAAAATATACAATATTTTAATAATCGAGGTTTATTTTTTTCTTACCTGCTGAATAAATATTTATCGTATAAGTATCATTTTGAACAAGCATGTTTATTTCGTCGCTTTGTAAAAATTGGTCTAACGATCGTTTAATAGCACGTGCTATCTCTTCCTTGCTTTTGTCTTTTGTTAGAAAATACGTATAAATATCGATGATTACGTTTTTCTCCGTTGCATTGGTCCTTATTCTTTCTATATTATATTCCTTGCCTAACAAAAATCCTTCATTGAAATAGGGTGATAGTTTTAACCATCTTTCTCTTCGATCAACTATTTGCTTATCATAATAGGAAACTGTCACTGGTGCTTTATGATGATATCCATTTAAAATTTCCTGGACACGCAAAAGTTCTTTTTCCTCTTTTACTAGTTCAATATCGTTAGGAAGCGATACGATCCATCCTATTACTTTTCCTTGATCGGAATAGTCTCCTGGCCAAAGTTTTATCCTTTTCTCGTCTGCCTCTGTTACTATTTTATAGGCTGTTTGGTCCTTGCCTAAAGCTTTTAAATCATAATCCAATTCAACAGTATAAGTAATCTCTTTATCCTTCAATATTTGATAAACAAAAGGAATGATTTCCGACTTCTTTTGATAGAGTTCTTCCTTCTCCACGCTAATATAAACTTCAGCTTCCTCAAAATTGACCAAAACAGAAAACCCATCCTCCTGAAATGCTTCTGTTAATTGCGCTTTTATCATTTCGTCCAATTTATTTCCTTTATAAATCATTAATAAATCAGGTCCTTGTTTCGCTTGTGTCTTTTCTACAATGCCGATATTCATTGCCCCGCCGACGAGAAGAAGATGGAAAATGATGAAAGAGTACAATGCAGTCTTTTTAACATTAATCAAACTCCTCTTATATACATCATCAATTGAGAAGGGATATGCTAGGGTCTTCCCTTTCTCCAGTAGCCTGTCCACAAATGAAGCAAGTGAAATTCCGTTTGTTGCCAGTTGCTGCAGAAATGAAAATTGTATTCTCCTAATCTCTCTTATCGATTTTCGAACGATTCTAGCAATCTGCCTTTTATCTAACTGAAAATAGTAATGTAGCAAAAGAATACTCTGATCGATTTTACCAACCGAACTAAAAGAAAATTCAGAAAATAAAGATTCAAACACCGTTCTACTCTTTTTCACCTTCAACTGTTTTAAAATGTAGCGGTATCCTCTTTCTATTACATGAGGGGTATACCACTTTGTCGAAGGCTTTATTAAAAAAGCCTTCACGATTTTAAGTGCCTTTTCTCTATCGCCTGTAAAGAATTCTGTAAATAAAAGCCAATCTTTCACTTGATTGCTTTCGACAAGCTGCAACCCCTTCATAGTACCCCCTCCCTTTAAGAAATGATATCAAGTATCGAACTCTATCTCTTTTCTATTTATATCATAAATTTTTATTTCATAGGGAACATAGTTAAATTGACTTTGAATGTCTTCATGTTGCAGAAAGAAGTGTAGGGATCTGTTTAACTCTTTGACTGTATCTACGTTTTTTGCCCTATCTTCCTCTGTTGCGTAGGCTAATTCTGTATATATTTCGATTTTCAATTGATCGTCTTCATAGGTTGGATACACATCATAAACTTGATATTTTTGCTCGCCAAACATATAGGCTTCTAATAGAGCTGGAATGATAACCCACATGGCTCTTTCCATTTCTACAACGCCTGCATCAACCTTTCCAAACGAAAAATCCCATTCTAAATCATACTTTTTTATAATATTTTTAATTTCTTCCTTCAAATTCGTTTCTTCTTCTTCTGTTATCGATTCAGAAAAAATCAACTGCCTTGATTCACCATTTTGATCACTTATATAGCTTTGCGTATAATAATAAGGAGTAGAAGTAACTAATTCGAATATTTCTTGTTCCATATCCATCCGTTTATTCTCAGCTTTTTGTTCCTCTGTTAGTTCTACATCAACCACTTGATTAATTTCTTCATATCTTAACTGATAATCCATGTCTCTTTCCTTTAAATAAGATTCGATAATCGAAGTTACCTCTTCCTTATTTTCTATACTCTCTGGTGTGGCCAATTGGACGTAAAGCGTATTATTTTCGACATCTGGATAGGTATAAATATCCGTATACCCTTTTTCTTGAATCTCCTTTCCAAGCTGTAACACGCCTCCTTCCTTATAAACTTTATACACATCAGGGCCTAAACTAACTCTCGTTTTCCCTATGATTTCCTGATTAATAGATCCTCCAACAAATAAAATCAACAAAATGAAGATAATCACGAGTTTCTTTCCCCTACTAGTCCTTGTCTCGATGTATAGATGTTTCTTTTCTAATACTTGATTAACTGGCATCATACTTTTTAGGAGACTTACATCTTTTTTTATTACGTCCTCTATATCATGAATAGATACTAATTTGCCATTATTTGTCCATAAAATAAGAGAAGCGTATATAATTTGTTTTGTCTTTCTAACTGAAATCGGTAAATATTGCGCTATTTTTTTATAAGAAAAACCGTAGTAATATTTTAGTAAAAAAGCAACTCTAGCTTTTTCGTCAAGCAAACCTAGTCGAGTTAATAGAACACTAGAATCGATTGGTTTATAGTTAATGTCATTATTGCGATGATATTTTCTATATTCCTTGATTATTGGTTTTAGAGAAAAACGTTCACGTGAAGGGAAGGACCACGTATCCCTCACTTGATCTAATGTCCGATCTAACAATCGTTCTGCTAGCCCACTATCACCAGTTAATAAGATTGCTAGTAAATACCATTCATCTATATTGTCTTGTATAATTATTTGCTGCTTCCATTGTCTAGGGCGCATGTTCAGAATATGTTCCGCCTTTCTAGTCATTCTCCATATATTACCTATATTTTAAAGGAAATTAGAACCATTGTCATCACCTTCTGTTTGAGGATTCACTTTTGAATAACTATTCAATTTAAATAATTAAGAATAAACACGCTGTATTTTAGCGAGTTATAACAATAAAGATTTTTCTAAACAATAATCAAACATTAAAAAACTGCCTTGATTCTACAAAGCAGTTTTTTAACTTAGAAATTAGGATAATTCCAACATTCTATCCAATGCTAGTTTTGCATTGGATGCAATTGGCTCTTCGACAATTATTCGATTACTTTCAAAATCCTCTTCAATGGATTCTAAGCACCATACAAAATGAGGCAAATCAATCCGATTCATTGTTAAACAAGCACACATATATGGATTGAGGGAAATAATTTCTTTATCTGGGTGTTCTTTGATTATCCGATTGACTAAGTTCATTTCCGTACCAATGGCAAAGGCACTTCCTGGCTCTGCCTTTTCGATTACATCAATAATATAGTTCGTGGAACCAGCTAAATCAGATGCTGCTACCACTTCTCTGCTGCACTCCGGATGGACAATGATTTTCATATGTGGATATTGCTTTCTAACTTGCTCAACATTACTAACGGTAAAGTTCTCATGAACAGAGCAATGCCCTTTCCAGAGTATCACTTTTATGTCTTCTATCGCTCCATCATAAACAAGGTCATTTTTAATTGGATCCCAAATGGCCATCTTTTCTAGAGGGACACCTAAATTAAAGGCTGTATTTCTGCCTAGATGCTGATCGGGCAAAAATAGTAATCTTTCCTTTTGTGTAAAAGCCCAAGACACCATTTTTTCCGCATTGGAGGACGTTACGGTTGCTCCACCATTTTCTCCAACAAATGCTTTAATTGCTGCTGTTGAATTGACATAGGTTAGTGGGATAATTGTATCACCAAACAATTCCTGAAGCTTTGTCCAGGCACGATTTGTTTGATAAATATCGGCCATATCGGCCATCGAACAGCCAGCTCTCATATCTGGCAAGTAGACCTTCTGATTGTCTGTTGTTAAAATATCCGCTGTTTCTGCCATGAAATGAACACCGCAAAAGACAATATACTCTGCTTCTGTGTTCTCCGCCGCAACTTGTGCTAACTTTAAGCTATCCCCTGCGGCATCTGAAAATTGAATGACTTCATCCTTTTGATAATGATGTCCTGGAATAAATAGTTTTTTGCCTAAGCGCTGCTTGATACTTTCTACTCGTTCTTCCAATTCTGCGCTTGTCATTGCTAAGTATTTTTCAGGTATCGTATTTGATGCTTGTAACCCCTCTAAAATATTCATTTCCCTCTCCCCTTTTTTCCTTTAATGAATACTTACTTTTACACTAATATCTAAAGCTTTCACAGAATGCGTTAAGAAACCCAATGAAATATAGTCCACTCCACAATTATGATAAGAAGCAAGATTATCTAGAGTAATTCCTCCTGACGCTTCTGTCGTCACAGTTTCTGGAACATGAGGAATCCATTCGACGATTTCTTCTGGCTTTCGATTGTCAAACATAATAACATCAGCGCCAGCTGCAAGTGCTTCTAGCATTTGTTCCTTTGTTTCTGTTTCCACTTCTACTTTTACCATGTGACCAATCGACTTTTTAACTGCCTGCACTGCATTGGCGATGGAACCAGCAAATGCAATATGATTATCTTTGATCATCACAGCATCATACAGTCCAAAGCGGTGATTATGTCCTCCACCAACCGTTACTGCATATTTTTCCAGCATCCGTAATCCTGGTGTCGTTTTTCTCGTATCACAGATTTTCGTATAGCCGCTATTTAATGTATCAACTGCTTCACGTGTTTTTGTGGCAATCCCACTCATTCTTTGCACAAGGTTTAAAATAACACGCTCCCCTTTTAATAGATCTCTAATATTCCCTTTTGCTGTCGCCAGCTTTTGACCTGCTTCGATTCGATCTCCATCATGGACAAGCAAAGTTACTTCTATTGCTTGGTTTAAAACGTTGTATCCAGCCTGAATTATCTCTTCCCCGCAAAAAATCCCATTATCTTTCGATAGAAAAACAATTTCCCCTTGCTGCTCTTTCGGAAATATGGCATCTGTCGTCACATCACGTTCGCCGATATCTTCAATAAAAAAATCTTCCAGTTGTTTCTGCAATTTTAATTGGTTCATTCTGATTCTCCTTTGTACGTGCTCTTTTCAGGCTGACTTTTTCCTTTATCCATTCATCCCTTTCCATAGGATAGTCTGAACGGAAATGCCCTCCTCTGCTTTCTTTTCTTTCCAATGCAGATTTTGTAATAAGATACGCAGTCAAAAGCATAAAGTATTTCTCTATCTCTTCGATTGATTTATTATCAAAAGAGATTTTCTCATAATCCCCTATTCCGAAATCTTCTAGCCACTGCAATTGCATACGCAAGTTTACTTCATTACGGACAATTCCTACATTTTCCATCATTCGTTTTTGGATTTCTTCTTTTTCTGGGAAAATTGGATAGATACCTGAATTCCTTTCTTTGTTATCTATTTGGGTATCCAGCTGTTTTATTTTTGGCGATTGATGAAGGAGCGTTGCTAGATTTTTCCCCATATATAATCCTTCTAAGAGAGAATTGCTGGCAAGGCGGTTGGCTCCATGAAATCCCGTGCAAGCTGCTTCTCCAATTGCATAAAGATTTTGTACAGATGTTCTTCCATAAAGGTCTGTGTCAATGCCGCCCATTAAAAAATGGCTACCTGGCGCAACTGGAAGTAATCCTTTTTGTAAATCAATGCCTTGCTCTACACACATTTTAGTTATCGAAGGAAATCTTTCTTGAAAATTAGCTATCATGGAGATATCTAAATAAACTGTTTCCCCTTTCGATAAATATTGATAGATGGTTTGGGAAACAATATGGCGTGGTGCTAAGTCTTTATATGGATGAATTTGTTCCATCACATACTCTCCCGAAGCTGTAACTAATCTTGCTCCATCTCCTCTGACCGCTTCTGAAATCAGCCCAATCGTTTTTCCATTTACATAGAGTAGTGTAGGGTGAAACTGTACAAACTCCATATCGCTGATGCTGGCCCCAGCTAAATAAGCAAGCGCAATTCCATCTCCTGTAATAGTGGAAGCACTACTCGTATAGGTGTAAAGCTTCCCACATCCACCTGTTGCAATAACCGTATGAGCGCTATAGAATTCTCGTCGAGTGCCATCTGGCAGTATCCCTTTTGCGCCAATACATTGATTAGTATTAGTATTTACCATTAATTCATAGACAAAAACATTTTCGATGATTTCTATATTATTAGTCTTCGTTTCCGTTAGATATTTCATCACCTGTTTTCCTGTTGAATCGCCACCGCTATGGACAATTCTTTTTTCAGAATGAGCCCCTTCCATTCCTAACGCAAGATTTCCAGTTCTATCCTCATCAAAAGTGCATCCAGCGTGCCATAATTCACTTATTAACCTAGGTGCTGCTCTTGTTATTTCTGCAACTACTTCTGGATTATTATGGAATCGCCCTGCTTCTAACGTATCAAGTGCATGCTTTCTATAATTATCTGATTCTCCCATACTTGCAGCAATTCCACCCTGTGCTAAATAAGAATTGCTCATTTCCGCCTTTGATTTTGTGAGAATAATCACATTCAATTCAGTTGAAAGTTTTTTAGCTAGCTGTAAACTTGCGATTCCACTGCCAATAATCAATACATCTGCGTCCATTTTATACCTCCTGTTTTACAGGTGTCTTGACACCTATATTTACATAGATTTAAAATTATGACAAGTGTTTTTTTATTAAAAGATTTTTAAATAATTAAGTTCCTATTTTTCATAGCAAATGAAAAAGCAATAACATTGCATTCCTTTGTCTCCCACAACTTAACCTATTGGAGGAATTTCTAATGAAATATTTTGATTATGCAGCTACTACTTCTTTGGATCCTGATGCTGCTTCTACCTATGTGGAAGTTGCTTGCAAATATTTTGGTAATACAAATAGTCTCCATGATATGGGAGACACAGCTAATAAAATCTTAGAGAATTGCCGAGACGAATGGGGAAAATTAATTAACGTTGATAAAAATGGGGTTTATTTTACAAGTGGCGGTTCGGAAAGTAACTATCTTATCTTGCAAAGCTTGCTATTGGCATCAAAAAAGAACGGAAAACACCTCATTACATCAATAGCAGAGCATGCTTCCATTCATAGTACAATGCAAGCTTTAGCAGATAAAGGCTATGAAATTACCTATCTACCTTTATTAGAAACTGGTGTAATCGATATAGAGTTGCTAGAGGAATCCATTCGACCTGACACCATTCTTGTTTCCATTCAGCATGTGAATTCTGAAATTGGCGCTATCCAACCAATAAAAGAAATCGGTGCAATATGTAAAAAGCATGACGTCCTTTTTCATAGTGATATGGTGCAAAGTATTGGGAAATTAGATGTTAAGGAAGTAACTCCCTTTGTTGATGCCTTGTCCATCTCTAGCCATAAATTTTATGGACCAAAAGGGGTCGGTGTAGCCTATATTAACCCGAATACACCTTGGATGCCATTATTAGCGAATGGTAGTCATGAAAACGGCTTTCGTTCCGGCACAATAAATACAGCTGGGATTGCGAGTATGACAGTTGCTGCGCAAAAGGCGTGTTCGACGATTTCGGAGAACGAAACAAAGCTTTCTCAGCTACGCAATTTATTTACAGAGATGATAACGAAAGAGTCTGTTACTATTTTTGAATGCAAGGAACAATACCCAGGAATTATCGGATTGAGGGTTAAAGGATTGGAAGGCCAATGGCTTATGCTTGAATGCAATCGTCGTGGATTCGCCATTTCAACGGGAAGCGCATGTCAGATTGGAAAACAGGCTCCTTCTAAAACAATGAAGGCGTTGGCTCTGCCAGATGGAGAGGCAAAAGAATTTATTCGGATTTCGATGGGAAGAAATAACACGGAAGAAGATGTAATTGATTTGGTAAATGTAATAAATGAGATAGTTTAAAATTTATTAGAATAAACATCAAAAAATGCTGAACCTATCTTTAGTAATAAATAATAAATGTTGAAAGCCTTATTTTGCGGATTTAATAAGGCTTTCAACCTTCAATTTGTATGAGGTTATGAGAGTTTCTTAATCATGATATAGTCAATTTGCTCTTCATCCCCCATATAAAAAGAATGAGCACCAGTTTGAACGAATCCATTTTTTCGATAAAAACCTATAGCATTTTCATTTTTTTCCCATACACCTAGCCAGATCTTCCTTTTAGATTCTTTCTTAGCAATTTCAATAGCTTTATTTAATAGAAATTGCCCGAGTCCATGTTTTTGAAAATTGCTCTTTATATAGATTCTTTCTATTTCAAGTGAGTCTTCCCCCATTTTTTCAGATTGTGCATCCTTCATATTTACCTTTAAATATCCAGCTAGTTCGCTATTTAAATAGACAAAATAGAATTGTGAAGAAATATCGGATAATTCCTTTTCTAGTTGTTCCAAGTTAAAGGCTTTTTCCAAATAGTCCTTCATGTTTTCTGTTGAATTTTGATTTTTGAAAGTCTCATCAAATGTTTCATAACTTATATCTTGCAGTTTATGTATATCGGAGAATGTACATTCTTTAATATGAATAGTCATTTAACTTTTCACTCCTTGATTATCAATAATTCCGCTTATTTCCTTGCTTCACGTACTCCCAGTCCTTTTCAATATTTTTTCTTACTCGTTGAAGAAAGTTAAACATGACTTCAACCTCTGACTCGGAAAAACCCGTTAAAGCAACTTCATTTGAATACTCATTTTCTTTTTTTATAAAAGGATAAACGTTTCCCCCTTTCTCTGTTGGAAAGAGTTTTTTTATTTTTTTGTTATGTTGATCACCTTTTTTTTCAATAAATCCATTAATCTCCAATTTCTTTATAGCTCTTGCAGCCGTTGTTCGATCTACTTTAATCATCTCTGATAATTTTTCTTGAATGATTCCAGGGTTTTCATATATTCTCACAAGGTATAAATACTGCCCCTTAGTGAGATTATGTTCTTTAAATTCGATATTGCTTATTGAATCTAATGCTCTTCCAATCATACCAATCTCACGAAGAATTTCTTTCATCCTTTCACCCACTCCTGTTTATATTGTTGTATTTGCAACAATATTCAAAATTAAAGATAACCTATTTTTGTTGAAATTGCAATCAAAATATACGGACATAGCATTTTTTTATGCTAATTTACTTTGCAATCTATTTTGGAAAAAATTCTTATTATTTTATGAATAACCGGTGATTGCTTCAATCCCATTGCCTTTCACCAATATTTTAATTTCCAAATACAATTGAAAATAACCTTCAAAATAATCAGATACGCTTACATAAAACTCTTGAAAAAATGTCATATTAATTAAGTAAAGGGGAAAAAACTTCTAATTTAGTGTCTCAATTTAAAAAGTTTGGAGGGTTTTTTATGAAAAAGAATAGCCATCATGTGGAACTTACCACTGCAGAAATAGCAAACCTTTGGACTCAATACATGAACGATTCCTTATCTATTTGCATCCTTACCCATTCAATCGAAAAGGCTGAAGACAAAGATATTAAAGAGATTCTTCTATTTGCCCTTAAACTTGCCGAATCTCATATCGTAAAAATTACAAATTTTTTTAATCAAGAGAACTTTCCCATCCCCAAGGACTTTATATTGGAGGAAGATGTAAATTTAAATGCACCTTCTATATTTACAGATGCTTTTATTATTGCATATTTGCACGTGATGACATTACTAGGTTTAACAGGATATGCTGGAGCCGTTGCATCTTCTTCAAGGGAAGACCAATTAGATTACTTTATAAAATGTAATAATGAAACAATGGAGTTACATAAACGAATCGTTGACGTTATGCTAAATAAAGGATTATATAGTAAAACTTCTAGAATCAATAGACCAAATCAAGTCGACTTTGTTGATGGTCAGAATTATTTAGCAGGCTGGTTTGGAAAAAAACGACCTTTAAATGTTATTGAAATAAGCGGAATGAGCTTTAACATGAAAAAAGACGTAGCAAAAACGGTATTAGAATTAGGTTTTGCTCAAGTATGTCAAACAAAAGAAATACAAAAATATTTTGATCGTGGAAAGAAAGTATGTTTAAATCACTTCACTACTTTTAATAATATACTGACAAAGGAAGACTTATCTTCTCCAAAAACATGGGTTTCGGAAGTAACGAATTCCACTGTTTCCCCTTTTTCCGATAAATTAATGCTCTATCATATTGTTACATTAGTTTCCGCAGCTGTTGGCTATTATGGAGCTGGTTTAGCCGTTTCCCAACGGAGAGATCTAGCAGCTGAATACACTAGATTTATCGCTGGAGTAAGTCTGTACGCGGAAGATGGATGTGAGTTATTAATAAAGCATGGATGGTTAGAACAACCCCCTTTAGCCGATAACAGAGAAAATTTAGCAAATAAGAAGTAATGAGTATCCATGCGAAAAGGATTAGTTTTAGAAAATATACTATGGAGCATAGCATTACCAGGTTTTGCTCAATTACTTAACAAAAGTTATCTAAAAGGATTCTTCTTTATCAGTCTTGAGTTTGTGATAAATATTAAAGCAAACTTTAATCAGACGATATTACTAAGTTTTCATGGAAGAATTCAAGAAGCAATTGGAATCACGAATTTTCAGTGGCTAATGTTTTATCCTTGCTTATATTTCTTTGCAATGTGGGATGCATGCAAGGAATGTGGAGTAAAATTACCCCTATTCGCGTCTCTTCCGTTCGTCTTCTCAGCGTATTTTGTAACAGTAGGATTAATATTATCACCAGAGCTCAAACTTTTCGGAAAACTATTAGGACCTGTATGGCTGCCAATGTTATTTGTCATACCAGGTGTCTGCATTGGATTTTTACTAAAAAAAATCTTATCTACTTTCACTTAAAAAAATACCAAAATGATGGTATTTTTTTGTTTTCTTATTTCTAACTTATTTTTTCTAATAATTGTCGAAATTTGTTTTTCGTTTCTGGATGATAGGTAATGATTTCTTGAAAAGCATATGCCAACAACTCGAACTCTCCCATTTTATCTACTTGTTTAAATCCTTTTCTTTCAAAAAATATTTTGTCTGGTAACCAGCTTTTTTTACTGGTTACCAATACAACTCCATCAAGATTTAATGCTTGGGCATCTTTCATACATTCCTCTAGAAGGATACTACCAAAGCCTTTCCCTTTACTCTGTCCAACTATCCAGAAACAATGGATCACCATATATTCCATTGCATCGATTGCTCTCCACGTAAATTTGCCAGGAATGTATTCAATAAACCCTCTTTGCCGTCCATTTTCTTGCATAATTTTCACTTTTAATCCTTCTTTAAATCGTCCTTCAGCCATGCTAGTTTATTTTGATACCCCTCCGCTTACCTTTCCTAAGCCATCCTTTTTCTAGTTCAATACCTTCCCCATTATCACATACGAAGCCTCATGCTCACTAGGAATAAACGGTTCCTTTATGTCAATCCATCCCATTTGCTTATATAAATGACGGGCGACTGTATTGTTTACTTGTGTTGTTAATACAACCGTTTTGTTTTCAACGCCCTTTAACAATTCATGAATAAGCTTTTTTCCATATCCTTTATTTCGATACAACGGATGGACAGCAAATTCAACTACTTCAAAACAATCTTTTAGCCATGTTTCATATTGTTTTTGATTAACCTCTTTGGAAAGCAATTCATGATAATACTGTCCAGGTAATGAAGTATATCCATATGCAAATCCTAAGAGTTCCTCTTCAGCTGTAATGATTATATATCCTCTAAATCCTTCATAAGTGGTATGCCTAATCAATCGTTCCTTTATGGACTTATTCCATACTTGTTTATATAATTCTTCCATTTTATTGATGATATTTTCGTTTTTATTTATTGCTAATAGCCGGACCACTTTATTCCCTCCCAAATTTCCTATTAAAGCTTCCTTTTTAAGCCCTCATGTGTTACTTGAAAACCTAATCGTTCATAGAATCTTAAAAGCATCTGATCTTTGTTTATCTGTCGTAAGTTGGATTAAATGGCAGCCACGGGATTTCGCACGTTGGATTGCCCAGTTGATTAATGCCGTACCTACTCCTTTTCCCCTAGCAGAAGAAGCAATCCTTACTCCTTCGAAAGTAGCTCTCCATCCTCCCTGATGGGTGATATATGGTGTAAAAGTAATTTGCTGCACTCCTACTACTTAATCTTCGACACATGCTACTAATAATTCATTATTGTGGTCTGCAGAAATTGCCTTATATGCCTCGATGTAGCTATCTGGCAATGGTTGTTCATAACGCTCCAGTTTACTCCCTAAAACATCGTCCGCAAGCATTGCAACATTTTGATCTAAATCTTGTTCTGTCGCCATTCTAAACTGTAATTCTTCCATCTGAGTCTCCCCTGTCAAAAAATCAGTTTCCTTAATTTATTTCTTTCTCATTCTGTCCTTACCCCTCGATATCCTCTAAAACGAAATAGATTTCTTGGATAATAGATTGAATTTTCCAATATTAAAAAAGTATACTAAAAGAGTAAATCGATACAAAATATTTAGAACAAAAAAATAGATCAAATACATTTTCAGTCTATCTTTCTGACCTTTTCCGATATACAGTCAGATTAATGGCATTCAATATGATTGTAACAAGAATAAGGACTGTTGCTGCTACCACCACACCCCTAGTAGTGTCCATAAGTGCGCTCCAATCCTCAACCTTAACGAGATGATAATTATAGATAATCTGAAATAATAAAGAAATCACACAAGCGCTCATGCTAACAAGACCAATTATTAACCGATTTCCCTGATTCTCTCTATTATTTCGCATTAGATTAGCAGCTGGCAATATCCAGGCAATTAAACCAAGCACTAGACTGCCAATATTAAGTAAACCCATCATATTTAGTACCTCCTTTGTTAAATTTGAATCTATACTTGCCAACAATATAAGGAAAAGAGAACGATAACATAAATTAACAATTAATCACAAAGACAATGTAACATATATTTAAAAATTTCCCCATAACCTTTTCCACTCATTTATTCATTAACCATTTAAACCATCTTCCATGGCCGTCCGTATCCGCAATCGTATTTTCGTTTTTTTTACCAGCCAAATAATAATCTAAGTGTAAATATCTATCTTGAATATTATTGTAAAGATGCGATACTGAACATATTTTCTCATTTAATTAAATCCTTTTGAAAAACTTATCAACTTCCTAAGAAGATTTTAAAATAATTATTTGTTTTTCTTTAGATAGTTGTTTTAGCTTGTTTTCGATATCAGGTTTATTCATTTTAGGATAATTCCAAATCCATTTAAAAAAATCTAACTCAAACCTTTCTTGACAGCCTTCTGCCCTATCTTGTCTGGTTTTATTTCGATATTGCCAAATTCTTTTTAAAGCACGATATATACAAATCGTTCGTTTGAAATCGAGAAAAATGATTGTATCACATGCTTGAAGTCTCAAATCCATCGTTCCGCTATAATTACCGTCAATTATCCATTCTTTCTTTTGCATTAATTCATATTGTATTTCCCGTTGTTCTTCTTTTGAGACACTTTCCCAATTCGGTCTCCAAAATAAGGAATCAAGGTGATAGACTTTTATATTTAATTTATCACTTAATTGCCTTGCTAGAGTGGATTTCCCAGAACCACCAGAACCAATTAGTACAATTTTTTTCATTGTTATCCCCTTTGATGCTACTTTCAGATTTTGCTTTTTACAAATAACTGTTCAAAAACCCAAAGCTCTTTTACTATCTTTTCTATATCCATCACGCTATCATATTTCTTTTAAGCCGCTTTTACCTATGTCCATCTATTCGAGCCTGAATGTAGCCGTAATATGCACATGTGCCATTTTGACTTATGTCTTTTACATCAAAGCCACACTTCTCATAAAAACCGTAATTATTGGCGGACGTATGTGCAAACCAATCACCGTGGGGAAGCTTTTTTACACATAGTTCCTTTAACTTTTTACCAATACCTTTTCCGCGATATTCTGATAAAACAATTAAATCCATAATGTTTGCAGCCATGATTTTGTCTGAGAGGACCCTAACCATACCAATCATTCTATTATGATCCCAAACAGTAAATGCCCAAGTGGAGTTTTCGAATATGAGTGTAAATTTCTCTTGCTGCCAAGCTGGAATATTTCTTGCCCATCCAGCATCTTCAAATAATGCTTCCACATAGTCAGCATGAACACCCTCGGTACCTTCTCTTATTATGAAACTGTTGAAATATTGGTACATGGTAAATGTCTCCTTTATTTTTAGGAAATTCTTTAATACTGTCACCCTCGAATTAATTATTTCATATTTCTGAATTTAAAAGTTGCAAAATATTTATTAATATAGTTTTGTCCACAACATTTTTTAACTAAATCATTCTTTTCTCCAAATAACAATTGGAGCAGAAATTGAGTTTTAATAGTCTATTTATTTTTCCGAAATTCCATTTGCCAACAACAAAAAATAGATCCAAACAGATATCGGAATCATAACGGTTATATTAGATAGAATACTAAATAACTTTATACTTTTATGATTTGAATGTACTCCTATAAGGAGAGAAACTAGTAGGCCTATATCAATTAGTAAATACAAGCTTATTGGTATCCATAGATTCAAATTAGGACCTCTTACGAAAAGAAAGACTGCTATTGCAGCTAAGAATAAGACTAAGGTTAGGCCAATGGATAAAAACTCTTTCTTAATTTTTTGTTTTTGTGACAAGGTATTACCTACTTTCGTATTGGAATAAGACTTACCTTACATCTAGCTCAGTCCTAATTAACTAATAAATGGTAATGTTATTTATACGAATTAAATCCATGATAAGTCTCAAAAAGGGAGGATCTCCCCCCTTTCATTTTCAAACTATCCTAATCAACCAGACCATTGCCTATATAAGCAAATGTATTTATATCTGCATAAACAATCATATTGTTTGGAATGGATTTACCTTTTGTTGGAAAATCAAGCAAATATACTTCTTCTCCTTCATATGATTTATCATCAACTAGAGACATCATATTCTTAGTAAGAGTAACTTTCGAAATTTTCCCATCTGCCCAAGTACCATTGATCCTTTCTTTTTGTTCTGCCGACAATTGGTTCCAAACTATTTCTCGGACATCCTCTTTTTTTACAACCTTATCATCCTGTAACAAACTATCAACCATGCCGTCTAACTGATTCAACCATTCTGTTCTCTTCTCTTTTTCCTTTTCATTCTCAATTTGTTCAGCCACTTCAGCGATTTCCTTTAACTGTTCTTTTATTGTTGAATCTCCTTCTAATGCAGCATAATGTTTAGCATATGCCTTTGTTGCATAACCTATATGTTTTTCGTATGATCCCAGGTCACTATAGGGTTCATAGCTCTCAGCATGAATACTATCTTTTATGCTAATTAACCAACTTTTCATATCCGAATATTCCAGTTTTTCAATAATGCCATTTCTTTCATCTACAATTCCATTGTCCTCTGCTATTATTATCAATTGATCCACCGCTCGCTGTAAGTCTAATGTATCTTCTACTTCTATTTCATTTTGAGCTGCAGCTTCCTTTTGTAGATTTTTAGCTAGTACGCCTATTTCCTCCAATTTATCTACAATTCTTTTATTTTCCTGAATTGCAGCGTATTGTTTGGAATGGCTCTCGGCATATTCCCCCACTTCTTTTGCATATTCTTTTCCATTTTGGTACCACATTTCTGAATTTTGCAATTTCAAATTTAGTTCATATAAGAAACTCGCTAGATTAGGATTTTCTTTATTTCCATGTTTGCTAGTACTAGTTGTTTCCTTTTTATCATCTTCTTTATCGTTCACTTGCGCCACTTGATTACGTTGATAATCAAAGTTTCCTGTTTGCTTAAATACATATCCACCTATAAAAACAATAAAACAAGCAACTGCAACAAAGGAAAGTACTGGTGCAAGGGAAAAACGATTTTTCGTTTTTTTATCCTGAATCACAGCACTAAAGAGTTTTTCTTTGTCTGCAGCACTCATTTTCCCATGCTTTAAAACAGTCTTATTCATACTTTCTCTTAAAGATTTCAGATCATCACTCATTCCCACCGCTCCTTTCCAATTTCTTTTGAAGCATTTTCTTTCCTCGTCTCAATCTAGTTTTAATAGTATCAACATTCAAATGGGTTAATGCTTCTATTTCTTTCATTTTTAATTGTTCATAATAGAATAAAATAATAATTTCGCGATATTTAGTTGGAAGCGCTAATACCTTTTGAGATAATTCCAGGTCGTCTAGTTTGTTTATCACATGCTCCTCTATAGAAAATTCATTGTTCCCTATCCTTTCTTGCATAAAGGCAGTAGGATAAAACGAGCGATACCATTTACTTTTCAAATAATCCTTGCATTTATTTCTCGTAATCTTATAAAGCCATGTCTTATAGGAGCTATCTCCTCTAAAATCCTCCATTTTCTCATAGCATTTAATGAATACTTCTTGGGTGATATCATCTGCAGCTGACCAGTTTTTCACATATGTATAAGCTAACCTTTTAATACTCTCCGCATATAACTCAATAAGTTCTTTTAATAGTTCCTCATTACTTGGCGGACTTACTTCCATTTTCCCTATTGACATGGCAACTTTAATCCTCTCCTTCATGTTGATTTACCTATAGACGACTCATCTCAATAAAATGTTTCAATTTTTTACAATGCTAAAATCTACCCATTGCAAATTAGCCATTAGTGGATACCCGCCAATATTAATTTTCCGATTGTCTTATGGAAAACTATTTATAAACATTCCTCTACATGCTAAAATATGGTAACACCTATAAAGCTAAGCTAAGGGGGATTCTATGAAAAGTAAATCTATTGCGTTCTTATTTGTACCTCTCTTGGAAGATGAAATAAAATTTTTTATAGGAGACAATGCATGCCATTAAAAAATATAGATATTTATATAATTACTCGCTCGTTGCTAACTTCCCTTATTTCCGCTATTTTCGTTAGTATGATTCAACTTTTTGGTTCACCCTATTTTAGTTTTTTGGGAATGCTAATCTTTACTACCATTTTCTTTTGCTTTTATCTTGTTATAGCGTCACCTCTCCAAATTATCTTAAATCAAAAGCCTAAGAAATTTAGTATTCTCTACCTTGCTATTTATACTGTTTTTTCTGGAGTGGTAACAGGCATTGTAGCAATTTTTTTTGGTATAAAAACCCCTTTACATTCTTCAGCATTTTATAACCTATTTATTATGTGCGCATTCCTTTTTTGGTTAGTTGATTCAGTCTTACTCCAAAAAAGATGAATATAGAAAAATACCTTTGTGGAATTAGGAGGAACACGATGAAGAATTCATTACAATTAATAGCAGAAGTATCTTATTCATTAAACTTTTTGATTTATGTGCAAAACATCTTTCTCAACCAAAATGAAGATAAGGATAATTGGAAATTTCCCTATCTTCCAACAACTTGCCAGTTTCGAAATGATTTTTTATTACGTTATCGTGCCTTATGGACTACAGTAACGAAACGAATTTCCGAGAATAGAGATATTGACCAGGATATTTTCTATAATGAAAAACACTTATTTTATCAAGAGTTGTTCCATGTTAATGACGATAATTTAACTGCATTTAATGAAATATATGATTCTTATTTCACTTGGTGGACAAGTCTTGCTGGAGGTTTTTCCATTGAAAGGGCTATGGGCGAACGTATAGAGCACATCTATCACGATGTAGCAAATATACTTTTGGAAGAAAGAATCATCCCCAAAAAGCCGTTGAATATTATCTTTATTTATGATGATCCTTTAGTCGAAGATTCACCTCTATTTTCCTATTTTGCTGTTTTATCTATAAAAGAGTGTATGATCCATTATGAAGAGGTAGTTGCTCGAATTAGGCTGTGTGTGGAATAATTAGCTTGTAAAATAGATTCATAGTTATTTTTCATCATTCCGTTATAGAATCGTTAACTTAGTAACAACCTGCCCATCTCTTCCCAGTCCTTCACTCTCGTTATTCGTTCGTGATTACACATTTGGTTATATGGCTTGTCAAGCAGCAGTACATCTATTTCATTTTTCGCAATAGATAATGCATGGGAAGGATTGTCTTCTATAAATAGAGTGACATTATGAATTAAAGTACATTGATCATAAATGGATATGGATTAGCTGAATGCAGTTCCTTTTGGTTTTTTGTAAAAAAATCTAAAAATGCTTCAAAGGAATACCCATATAAATCCGAAACTCCATACTCAACCATTTCTTCGTAATGTAAGTCTTTGTTATGTATTTTATTTAAAAGCTGTACAATCGATTTTCTCATATCTACAACTGTGTCATCGAAATCTAATCCAATGTGATTCATATAACTCCTCGAGTTTTAAATTGTATTTTTTAAATCTCCATGTAAATATTGTTTACTTTTATCTCTAAACCCCAAAAATCCGCGGTACGTGAACTCCCCAGTCAAACAAGATCCCCATTATGGTAAAAACAAAAAACAAAACAATACAAAGGTTTACAAACGCTTTACCAATTCGGTTATCATCTTTACCTTCCCGCTTCTGTTGCACTCTTTCTCTATAGAGTTCTTGAACCATTTTTTGCTTTTGTAATTTCTCTTCTTTGTCTTGATTCATCCCTTTATTCCTCTCCTTTTTCAAATCCTTCCTTCAAAAAAATCCTTTCGTTTTGGATTAGTGTCTATATGGATTTTCAAATAAGGTTGCAATGGGTCATGACCCTAACTATTCATTAACTTTTCCACAATGTTTGGCAATTCTCCTAAATCGTCCACCATATAATCAGCATTTACATTATTCCATTGAGAAACCTTCTTCCAAATGCCTTTCATCCCCACTTTTTTAGCAGCAAGTACGTCATTCTCTGGATGGTCTCCCACAAATATAGCTTCATTTGGTGAAACATTCAGTATTTCTAATGCCTTATTAAATATCCTAGGATCCGGTTTTTTTACCCCTTCCCATTCGGAGACCAAAATAACATCAAAATATTTTTCTATCTCTAAAGCTTTGATATTATCCATTTGAAACTGCCCATATCCATTTGTAATCATTCCTAATGATAAATTATTACTCTTTAATTCTTCCAACATCTTAATAAGGTTAGGAAATGGAACACAACTATCTTTAAATTGACTAATATAATCTTGTAAAAGCTCTTCCCACGTTATTTGCTTTATATCAAATTCATCTACTAATTGTTGGTACACTTTATCTTTCCAAACATACCCGCGCTTATCCAACTCTATAAATCTTGTCATATACGTGTCTTTTGGAATATGGTCAAGCTTTTTATTCAGCCTTTCGTGTTGGCTGTCAACAAACACTTTTACTGATGCATCTCTGTTTAATAACGTTCCATCTAAATCAAATATTATCGCTTTAACCATTGTTTGTTTTCAATACCCCTAACTAGATAGATTTTTTAAATTTCAGCTTACTCCGCACTCAAATTATACCAAATTTTTCTATATTATTTCGATTAATTTGTTAAAATAGATATTAGAATTGGAGGGCGATAATTTGCTTAAAAGGAAAATGGTTGCAGCTTTCCTTACTTTTGTCTTATCTGTTTTGGTAGTTACTTTATTTCTTCCTCTAGACTTATTTTTTTCCGACGCAGTAAATAGAAAAGGGGATTTTACAGAGGATCTTTTAGTTTATTCTTTTTATTTTAGCTTAGGATTATTTCTATATGGCTTTCCAGTTTCCATCCTTATAGAAAAAATAACGAGGAAACTCCCTGAAGGAAGACGGCCATTTGCCTTTCTTTTATATGTTTTCTTTGGATTTCTTCCTTTCTTTTTCCTGTGGATTTTCACTATTTACTCCTTAAGCATTTCTATTCTATTCTTTATTATGGATGAATTAATAATGCTGTTAAGAAAAGGTAAAAATAAAAACATAGCGGAAGTTCGCTGATATTAACTTACCGTTTTATCCTTTTAAAAGAGGAGAAATAATTTGAAGAAAATAATTATATCTTTAGGAATAAGCGTTTGCCTCTACAAATTGTTCATATCATTTAATATGTAATCAATCCACTCGCGTTGAGGAGAAACAATCTGTGGTAGGCAATCTAATGGAGACCAAAATAATTTAAAGCGGTGATTATCTGTCTCTATTTCCCATTCATCAACCTGACTGTTTGATTGAAAATGATAAAATTGTCTTGTTACTATTGATGCTAAATTTGATTTTTCCGTCCATCCAGTAATCTGATATGTTATGTAATTGGGTTCTGGAAAATGATCTCCTTCTTTATAAGAAATTTGCACAAAATCTCCTTGGCTTCTTTCCTTAAGAACAGTTATACCTCTTCTTATTTCTGCCCACTGTGTACTTGATATATCTGGTCTTGAATATATTTTGGCCTTATCAAAAATTATGTACTTATCCACTAAGATTTGTTCCTGTTTTCCAATACTTCTACATGAAACAAAATCTTTTAAACCGGTTTCTTCAACGGCTTCTCTCCATGCAGCCTGTTGAAAGTCTTCATTTATTTCTACTGTACCTGCTGGTATTTGAATACCTGCATTTGGGTGCTTAATTAAAAGAAGTTCAAGTTTATTGTGTTTTTTTATTCTAGTAATAAAACATGTAACTTTCCCTAATGCTTTTTCCATCGTCTCCTCCAAATAATAGATTAGCTAATTCTAAGTTTTTCCTTGATAGCTTATTCACACAACTTACAAATGTAACTAATGGACCTCTATAATAAAGGCATAGCTCACTTGACCTCTTTTCCAATCAGCTGATATCTCATAGACATAGGAACCTTTTTGGGTTGGAGCTTCTAAGATATTGCCTTTCATATTTGCTTTTACCATTTTTTCTATATCTTGCCATATATATGCCTCATATTTTCCGTCTATAGGAGAAGGGTTAAAGTCTATATTTATTTTGGATCCTTGGTTAATACTAATTGGTTCAATATTTTCTTCATCAACTAATAAATATGGAGAAAGTAAATCTTCGCATTTGGAATTTAAGAAGCCATTCCAACAATATGATCCCTGCACTGTTGTTACTTTTTTTCCTTCAGAAGTAACCGTAATTGATGGAATTCGATTAACTTTCATGATTATTACTACTAAGAAGAGAACAATTACTAATAATAGTATAAGTTTTTTCACAAAATAAATCTCTCCCTTATTATTTAATAATGAAAATTCAAAAAATATCCCCCCGACTTTCATCAAGTAATAGTGCAAGAAATTTCACGATCAGAAGACTTAATAAAATAGATTTTGAACTTGATGCCTTTATATCACACTTAACTATGGGAATGAACAATACGGTGGTAACATGTCTACTGGACTCTCTAAAAAAGAACGAAAAGTAATGGATAGATTAGCAGACAAAGAATCCATATCTCCTTTTGAAGTGAATTTTCTTAGAATATTTGAACGAACATCTAAAAGTAATAGCGATATTTCTCTAAATAATTTACCTCATTAATGAGTGAAAAGACGAGATTATATTATTATATATTTTGGATTGTTCATTATTTCATTAATCACATGAGGTATATCCAAAGTAGAATTATTACTTGTATCCAAAAAATGCTTTTCTTCTAATTCTGATTCCAAAAACTCATCGAATAAGATTAAACATCTTTCTCCCATTCTATTCTCTGGTTCTCCTGAGCTTATCTCTTTTATAATTAATGTTTCAATATCAGTCCATAAGACCGCATAAATAACATCAACATTTAATCCTTTTAGATTTTCTTTCAACCATCTTACTTCTTGTGGAAAGCTTACATAATCCACAACGACATCGTTTCCATATCTAAGGAAATTTTTTGTTAGACTTAAAATATTATCCCAAATTAAAGTGACTTCCTCTCTGCTTTCCCAAGGTTTTTTTCTTCCATTAATATGCATATGACTTATATAGTCGCCAGAAATATATGAACTTTTAGCTAATTTTTTGGCAAGTTCTTTTGAAGTTGTTGATTTACCTACACCTGCTGGACCAGATAATATATACACCTTGTTCGCTTTAAATTTATTCATTAATTAGAACCCTTCTCCCAAAGTAAAGTAGCTATCATTAATAAATCTCTCTTCCACTAATCTTCTTTAGCAAGAGAAATCAACCTTACTGTTTGTGTAATTAATACATATGGAGATGATTTTCGTCAAAGATACTTATAATCCCTCTTTTTCTCTAAAATTTAAGCGATGTTTTTCTACCAACCTACTCTATTTCTTTAAGTTCAACCATTCCAAATATCTATTAGCTATTATTAGAATTCATCTTCTATTTTCTGGTATATGGTCATATTAATTTACTAAGAAGGTGAATAAAAAATGCAAAAATCTAAAACTCGCTCAATTATTAACTATTTAAATACAACCGTTCTAGCGGTTATTATGCTTTTTGTTATAGTAGCTCTAATCACAACATCGTATTTCTCATTTAAATTTAGCTCGACTAATTTGACAAACCTATTTAAATCTGTAAATTCCACTGAATTTTATGTAGACATGATGCATAGTGAGAATCATTTGTTTCCAAAATCTGAGGGAAGAGACTCCTCTCTATCCAATATTTTTCTTCATCTCACAACAAATATACGTTTTGATGATATAAGAACATTATTAGGAAGAGAATTACCAGCTTTAACATACTTTCATACAGAAATTGCGGTAGCTGAAGAAGGGACTACTCTTGCTAATTTACCATTTGAATCTATACCTTCTCAGGATATGTTAGAAAATCCATTGAAAGTAGATGAAGAAAAAGCAAAGCAAGAAGAAAATTCACAAACACAGCCACCACCATCAGAAGAGCATAAAAATCCAGTTACCGAACCAAACAATAAAACAGTATTTATATATAATTCACATAACTTAGAGGCTTATCGTCCATTATTAGAAAACACAACGAATAACGAAAATGTAGTTAGTTCAGATGAACGGGCAAATGTAGTTGGTGTAAGTAGTAAACTTACAAACTTGCTTCAACAAGAAGGATTAGGTATAGAGTTTAGTAAAGCAAATATCAACCAAATACTACTTGATAAGAAATGGAATTATTATAGTGCATATAAAGCTTCAAAAGAAGTAGTTGAAGATGCAGTTTCTAAAAATAATAGTCTAAAATATTTAATTGATATTCATAGAGACGCAGCTGGTAAACAAATAACAACAGCTTCTATTAATGGTAAAAACTATGCAAAGTTATACTTAGTGGTAGGAAAAGGTAACACAAATTATGAAAAAAATCTAGCGTTCTCAATAAGATTACATGATGAATTGAAGAAAAACTATCCTGGGATATCCAGAGGCGTTTTCCTAAAAGGGTACGATGAAGGAGATG
This sequence comes from Niallia sp. Sow4_A1, assembly GCF_052116745.1. Classification (NCBI taxonomy): domain Bacteria; kingdom Bacillati; phylum Bacillota; class Bacilli; order Caryophanales; family Bacillaceae; genus Niallia; species Niallia sp. Sow4_A1. Next base: position 189,476 of record NZ_JBQKKM010000003.1, read on the forward strand.
GTGTATATAACCAAAATTTCTCTGATCGTGCCATCCTTCTAGAAGTAGGAGGTGTAGATAATACAAATGATGAAATAACTCGTAGTATAGAAGCATTTGCTGAGATATTCAGCAAACTTTATTGGGAAGAGAATAATGCAACACAACAATAAAAACCTGGGAATAAATTTCCTTGGTATCTTGTTTATTATGAAAAGTGATTATTTAATAATTTTTTTATACAACACTAATTTTAGATTCTTTGTTGTGATTTATTATATTGGTTTATATTGTAATAAAAATGGGGAGTTTTTAAACGATTTAATATCTGATGAGTGGTAAAAGAAATGGGAAGATCGAATGTTGAAAAAGAAATTAAAAAGTTACTTAGAATCACCTACTGCGTTAAACCAGACAAAAAATTCATATTGGAACTTGTAGAAAAATTAAAAACAATGGAAGATAGCATAATAATGGCTAGAGGCCGGGACATAAGTATTTCAACCAACAATAAACGCGAACTATAATGTAATTATATTATATAAAAGTTCGTGTTTGTTTTTTAGAAAAAGGTTTAAAAACGAAGTGAAATGGAGCGGAGGACGCTCGACTCCTGCGGGAAACAGAGACGCTTTAGACCCCGCAGCGCATGCAGGAGACCACTGAAAAACTGCAATATAATCATAATTGTTGGTGGCCGACTTTTAAATTCGGGTATTTCATTTGTTTTCCGAGGCGACATCTCGCTTTCCATGGGGCGAGCGCCGAGCCGCTTCGTCACTGCGTTCCTGCAGGGTCTCGGACTTTCTCGCTGCTCCCATAGGAGTCGAGCTGCCGCCTCTCCAAACCAACTTTATATTCGCTTTCAAATAAATACTTATTTAATTTGGAGAAACTATACTTTTTCAGTACCCTCGCAGCGAGGGAGGCTTAGCTTCCTCCCCGGCGCATCGTACGTCTGTAGCGCAATGGAACGTCTTAGTTTTTACACTTACCTATATTTAAAAACAGAGATTAAGTAGCTTTATTTAAGAGCTAAATTAAATATTGTTCGTCTTTAATGATTAGTTATTTTGTTTTGTCCCACCCTCTTTTTATTGAGATTTTTAATGAAAGTTCTTTGCACACTTACATCCTCTAGTAGAGCTTAGGCACCCCCACGAAATTAATATAATTCTTTTACTCTCTTTCTTTAATTACATTTCTAGTTCCTCCATTTGGCAGTCAATTCAGCTATCATTTTGTCTTTATATTCCAGATTCATTTGTTCCCGATCTAATGTAGCCTTCCATTTCCATTCATAATTTGCACTTCGAGACTTACATTGTTTTATCCTCACTTGGCACCCCCACAAAATTAAGGATGAGTATATAAAATGGATACGCAATCAGTCCTCCCATCACAAACAGACCAGTAACAGGATTGGGTTCGTCTCCACCATTAGTCATTGGAAATAGTGATGCGAATACATAAATGAAAAGGATAAAATAAGGGACCCAAAGAAGTACTGTCAAAAATTTTGCCTTTCGTCCATCCAACCACTTTTTTGTTAAGAAATGGAGTAGTATTGTTGCACCAACCATTACAATAATAACCGTTACGCATGTTACAATATTTACCGTGCTAAATTCCCAATTTGTTAATCTGGTAATTCTATATACATTTAATATCAGTTCAAGAGGAATAAACATCATAAGAGCATATATTATACTAACAATATTTAGTTTAAAGAAATAATTCATTTAATTAACCCCCTATCAAAATCATCTCTCTTCCATTCTACCGCTACATCATTTCCTATACCTACCTTTTTCACTTCTATACTTAAATGCATAATTCCTCTATTATTGGCAAAAAGGCTGAAAGGGTTTTGTTCTTATCAAAATCTAGAAACTTTTAGAGTAAGCTATCACCTTTTCTAGCCCGTGTAACAATTCCTGCGATCTCTATATAGGTAAACAATAACGAACCACTTATCCTAATAGATTTACAGATGTCTAGTTCCTTTTTACCAGCACTTGGATTATAATGCTGATTATAGCAATTAGTTTGTAATATATTATTTTACTATTTTCAATTAAGGTATATTGTGTGTAACAAGGAAAAGAATCGCATATGTTCGTAATCATTAATTGAGGTGTTTCTGTGGAAAACAAATTTATTAGAGGAACTTTCTTTTTAACAGCTGCAAGTCTTATCTCCAAAGTTTTAGGATTCATTTATATTATTCCCTTTATGGCTCTAGTTGGTGAACAAGGATATGCATTATATAGATATGCATATGGCCCATATACAATCCTGTTAAGCTTATCAACAGTTGGCCTTCCCCTTGCCGTTTCTAAATTCGTTTCTAAATATAATGAGTTAGGCAACTATAAAATCGGATTAACTCTATTAAAATACGGTATGTACTTAATGGTTCTAACTGGTTTTATCTCCTTTATGGCATTATATTTTTCAGCTCCTATTTTATCAGAAATAGTGGTAAGAAATGATGATTCAGGAGGAAATTCCGTTGAAGATACCGAGTATGTCATTCGGCTCGTTAGCTTTGCTTTGTTAATTATTCCTGCTATGAGTATTTTCAGGGGATATTTTCAAGGAAGCAAATCGATGGGACCTTCAGCATTAAGTACCGTAATGGAACAGGTAGTCAGAATTGTTGTAATCTTAGTAGGTGCCTATTCTGTAATTCACATTTTTAACAGTTCTATTCGAAATGCTGTAGGAATTGCAACCATTGCTGCATTTATAGGAGGTATAGCAGGCTTTATCGTGTTAGTAATTGTGTTCATAAAGAGGAGAGAATTAATTAAAAAAGAAAGAGATAGTAGCCAAAGTAACAAGGAAATACCTATTAATTCTATGTTTAAGGAATTGATTGGATATGCAATTCCTTTCGTCATTACCGGTCTTGCTATTCCTATATATCAGAACATTGACATTTATACGATTAACACTTTGTTTCATTCTATAGGCTACACGAATAATGAAGCAGAGCTAATTAATGCCGTAATCGGGTTAGCTCAAGTGCTTGTTTTGGTGCCTGTTTCGTTAGCAACAGCGTTTAGTATGTCTTTAATTCCTGGGATTACCTCTGCTTTTATTGGCGGTAAAATGGAAGAAGTTCAACATAAAATTTCGCAAACCCTTCAAGCGATCATGTTCTTTACTCTTCCAGCTTCAATAGGTTTATGCATTCTTGGGAAACCAGTTTATACAATGGTTTTTGGATTAAATAAAAATCCTGAACTAGGAGGAGTTATTTTACAATGGTATTCCCTTGCTGCCATATTCTTTGCCTTATTTACCGTAACAGCAGCCATTTTACAAGGTATTAATGAACAAAAGAAGTTAATTATAGGAATCTTAATTGGGATTAGTGTAAAAATAGCACTAAACTTAATACTAGTCCCATATATAGAGGCGCTCGGTCCTATTCTAGCTACCTATTTTGGGTTTCTCGTTTCTATTTTTTCTAACATTTACGTTATTAAAAAGGCACTACAGTATAAGTTCTTGCCATTATTTCAGCAATTACAGGAAGTTTTCTTGTTAGTATTCATCATGTCTCTTTCTGTTTGGGGTGTAAAATGGTTAACAGAGTTATGGTTATCAGAAACTTTAGGGATATATTCCCACGCTTTAATTACTTCAATCATCTCTATTATAATAGGAGTTTTCGTTTATTTAGGAATCGGGTTGAGACTTCCTTTTGTAAAGAAAATACTAGAAAGATATAAAAAATCGGCTAGTTAGTAAATATTAAATCAAAGATAATTTGTCCATATTATAAATAGGTAAGCTACGTTCAAAGAGCATAAAGTCTTAACAAAAACATTTATTCCATTTGATAATATTTCTCTCTACTTACATTATACCATTATATATATATCATTTATAGACTACTCTTTTTCTAATTACATACTATACTAATACTGTTATTGTTATGCAGAAATCTAAAATACAAGGAGTGTATCAGTTTGAACAACAAAACAAATGTGCTAGATAACGGCCCTTTTTTTCATGGTACGAAAGCAGAACTGAAAATTGGAGATTTATTAGAACCTCAACACTTATCAAATTACCAAGATAAAAAATCGAACTATATATATTTTACTGCAACATTAAATGCTGCTAAATGGGGGGCTGAATTAGCCAGGGCTAATTCCAAGGAACGAATATATATTGTTGAACCATTAGGTGATTTTGAAAATGATCCTAACGTAACCGACAAGAGATTTCCTGGAAACCCAACACGTTCTTATCGATCTAAATCTCCTTTGAAAATAATAGCTGAATTAGGCTCATGGGAAAGACATTCTGACGAAGAAATAAATCATATGCTTACATTTTTAAAAGAGTTAAGTGAACAAGGCAAAAATGTAATTTACGATTAATTCAAAGTATCTAGAAGTAATGATTTAAGAAGCATAATTTAATAAAATATGGTGATTTTCGCTAGCTAAATGAATATTTTTTTCGCATCCTTATAGTTTGCCTTTTTTACGTGCAACCAATTAGTTCTTGGTCACAATGATGCCCAGAAATTTGTCATAGGTTAATAGAAAGTTAGACAGTGCGATTAAAGTCAAGACATTTCAAAGATTCACCTTTTTTTGATGTTCATATAAACTGTCCCTTTAGTTCCTAAGTATAAAATAAATTAAAAAAAGGATAACAATCTTATGTCAATACCTATAGTTGAATATCTAATATATGGAATTATTTGTCTTTGATTTCTTAAATATTCCTATTAAAAGCAAACTTATCCTATGATAAAACCTTTTGGGAACAATATTAATATTGTTCCTGATATTGTCCATCCGTTCCCAGCAAAAAGTCCATATGTTAAACCAATCACAAAAGACAAGACTGGTGAGACTGCTGCCATAAGAGTAACTCCCCAAACAATATATTTCCTTTTTTTGATTTATTTTCGCTTAGTGCTTAATCACAGTGGCACCTTGAATAATCTTGTTTCACAGGAATATTTCAAGATATTTTTTTGAGAAACCGTTCACAAATTTACTTATGATAACAAATTCCCTCTCATCATAATCCATTTTTTCTTCGTTAAAATGTAATGATTTTCAATTAGTTCCTGATTACGCTTTGAAAATAACTTTTTATCAGATTTAAATAATTCAAAGCCCATACTTTCCATAGATTTGCATGAATTTATATTATTTTTCCATGCTATTCCATGAATTTCCTCCATATCTAATTCAAAAAATGCAAACTCATATATTAGATTTCTGGCTTCTTTTGTATATCCGCCTCTCCAATATTGTTTTCCAATACGTTGAGCTTCAGCTGTAATTATCCACCTTCCTTCAAGTTCGTATGGTGCTATCCAATATGTACCAATAAACTCTTGTGTGTTTGTTTTAATTATTGACCATGAAATCAACCCGTCTAAATCACGATACCTACAAAGAAGTTCAAAAGTTTCTAACTCATTATTAGGTATTACGTTACCTGTCCATAAATGCATATCTGGATCCAGGAACATCTTATAAAATGAAAGGTTATCTATCTCAGGCTTTATGTTTCTTAATGTTATGCTTTTTCCTTTTAGTATTGGAGCTTCTTTAAAATAACTGTTCATAAGTGACTCCTTTCGTTTCACAACCCTAGCCCGTTTTAGTCATAACACTAAAAATTTTATTATCCTAGTTTAGCTTTAATAGGATTCCATTTATTTAAAGGATTATTTAATCAAACTTTCAATTGCATCTATTATTATTTCTGGTCTATCAAGATAAATAGAATGACTAGAGTCTTTAGCAAAAACTAATTCACTATGTTTACTAAGTTTAGCCTGTTTCCTAATGAATTCTTCCCACTCATCTTCTAATATTCTCAACTCCCACTCAGGAAAACCATCCACAGTTCCTAACTCAATGTTATACTCTTTATCTCGTCCAATAACTATTAATGGAAATCAGGGAAATCACTTAAATCTCTTATTAGATCTGCATCCTTCTTCCAGTTACACAGCTCAGAGTACAAGGTTTTATATAGGTTAGGACTTACTTGAAAATGTAGTAAACGTTCTTGAAGGTGCAGTGGAAGATTTTTTTTTCTATCTGTAAGCGAAGGATTTATTATTTCTTTTAATTCATCCTGTTTCATTAGAGAATAGGAACAGCATTTCTTTAACCATGTCTCATCCGTATCAACCGCATCTAACTCAGGTAATTCTAAATCATCTAGTTCTTTAAATCAACAGAGGTAGAATCAATCAAAACTATTCCCCCCACTTTTTCTGGAAAGACTCTAACATAATGCTGCACACATAATCCACCATAAGAATGTCCTACTAAAATAATAGGTTCATAATTTTTTAATACCTGCAACAATTGATTTAACTCTTCTACAACTGCATTAGTATTACGCACCTCTTGTCTTAATTGACTAAGTCCCAGTCCAGTTCGATGAAACATAATTACTCTATTTGATTTCGCTAATGATTTTGTCACTTCATACCACTCATAAAATGAACAACCCATTCCTGTCAAAATAACAATGGGAATACCTTTTTCACCTAATATTAATAATTCCACTTTCTTACCATTTATAGTTACAAATTCGCTAATCATAATCACCCCATATGAACTCTATTATACTTGGATCTTCTATGTATCCCGTTTATCCTTGTTCCATCAACTACTCCGAAAGCGCTGTAAGAGTATCCATTGCTTTAATAAGCATTTGCCTCTACAAATTGTTCATTTCATCTAATAAGTAATGAAGCCACTCATTTTGAGGTGAAACAATCTGTGGTAAGTTATCTAATGGAGACCAAAATAATTTAAAGCGGTGATTATCTGTCTCTATTTCCCATTCATCAACTTGACTGTTTGATTGCAGAAGGTAAAATTGTCTTGTTACTTTTGATGCTAAATTTGATTTTTCCGTCCAACCAGTTATCTGATATGTTATGTAATTGGGATCTGGAAATATATCTCCTTCTTCATAAGAAATTTGCACAAAATCTCCTTTACTTCGTTCGTGAAGAACAGTAATACCTCTTCTTATTTCAGCCCACTGTGTACTTGATATATCTGATCTTGAATATATTTTGGCCTTATCAAAAATTATATAGACGCCCCCTATCAATCCTGCCACGTTTGTGACACATGAAGGATTCTCTTCACTTATTACAGGAATTCTACCATGATAGTAATAAAGAAAATCAGCCTCAATTAAGTAGATAAGTTTCAAATGATACATATAAGCAATAAAAAAACACCTACCATTAGCCTAACAGGTTCAGTTTTGGGAGAGAAAATTGCTAATAATAATGTAAATAACATACATATGAGCATTGGATTTAACAACTAATCAGCAATAAATGGTAAGTAAAAACGCTCAGTTCTGAGCGTTTTTTGAGGTGAAATTTACTATCCCAATTTAACTGCGTTCCGATTTTTATTTTAATCAACTTACTCAATAACAACATTCCCTACATATTGAGCACTACCCGCCGAATTAATAAATTCAACTTCTAATACATAATTCCCTTCGTCTGTTGGAAATTTAAATTCTGTTGAGTCATCCAATACGAGTTCTGTTCGTTTGTCATCTTTTAATAGGGCAACTGTTATCTTTGGGTCAGTCCAAATATCTACACCATTTTCTTCGTTCTCTTTAAAATCTAAAAACACCTTTTGGCCAGAAAAAACCTTTATTTCGTCCAGTGATGATGCATATTCTTCAACATTTTTCAATTGTGTTTTGTACATCCTCACTTGTGGTATTCCATCTGATATTTGCTTCTGTTAACTGAACAGATGAATTATCGAAATTCAAATGAGCAGTTGGAACTCCCACATCATAATCTTCGCCAAAGCACCCTATTAGTGTAAAAACAAAGAACATTCCTATGAATAATTTAAAAAATATTTTCACAGCACACCTCATTGGTCTAGTTTAATAGCCACGTTTTGTTCAAAAACAGCAATTCCAATTCTTAATACTAATTTTAACATAAATTTTCCATTTACATTCAAAAATTAGTTCTAATATCCAGCGAACTATCTCAAATAAATTATATCTTTTAAATCAAATTGTTTTTCTACAATTCCTAATCGAGTTAAACTCATAATTTTTCGTCATTAGTCCCTAAGAAGCTAATAAAACAGTTATACCTGATCCTGATAAAACAAAATGCAAAATCTTCATATATATCCCCTAATACTCTACCACAAAAGCCCCGTATACTTATTGCACTAAACTGCCCCTTTTAGTGCCTTAATAGTTAGTAAAAATGGCATTCATCCGTCTTGAATCTATGCACCTTTTAGTTAAAAACCAAAAGAAAAATTTTCTCCTATTCAAATCCAAAGGATTTCTCTACTTCTTCACTTGTTTTTGGTAGCTCCATTCCCTTTTCCCAAATTAAAATCTTATCCTCTGGTGTACCGTAATAAATTTTTTTGATTTCCTTACCACGGAATTCTTCTTGAACTTTAATATCTATATAATCATATCCTTTTTCTAATCCGTATGGAGGCTGCGCTTCTCTTTTTATTATTGGACGTAGAGGGGTCATATAAAAATTCCCTTCGTTATCCATATCGTATTTTAATGTATTTAAACTATATTTATCGTCTATTTCGGCATAATAAACGATTTTACCATCCCCCATTTCACTTTTTTCTCTAATTTTTACTATATCAGTATCAACACTGATAATTTCCCATTCAAATAAACCGACGTATCCTAAAATAATCACACCTATTAATAAAGCACTTATTATTCCACCTTTAATAAAGGATTTCAATCGTAATCTTTTCCATGAAGTAGATATATTCTTTAGTACATTACTATCTTTTCTATTTTCAATAATATCTCTTTCTAGAATATGGATTTCATTTTTTAGTTTCTCTAACTCCATTTTACAGCTATCGCAATCCAAAAGGTGTTCTTCTACCATTCTTTTGCTATCCTCACTGCATACGCCATCATAATACAATGGAAGTATATCTTTAATTATTTCACATGATAATTTACTCATCTCTACTCCTCCTTTATCAAGTCCTGAATCTTGCGTTTAGCTCGATGAAATGTCACTCTCCCCCAACTTTCCGTTTTCTCAAAAAGCTCACTTATTTCTTTAAAAGAAAGCTCACCAAATACTCTTAGTGTGAAGACTTCCTTATAAGGCTCTTCTAAGTGATGTAAGGTCTTATGTAAGCGAAACGTATCTTCTTTTCTTAAAATCATTCTTTCAATACTTTCTTCACTTGCTTTTTCTGGTAATTCGTCTGTATCTAACCATTTGTGCTTGTCGAGAAACGTAAAATATGTATTTTTGGCTATTTGACAAAGCCAAACACTAAGTTTGCAATTACCTTTGAATGTATCAATGTTTTTCAAAGCCTTAAAAAATGTTTCTTGTGTTATTTCTTCTGCAATTTTTTCATTACGGCTTAGCAATAATACAAACGAATAAACCTCCCGAAAATATTTATTATATATACTCTCAAATTCTGTCACTTTCTACCTCCTTTCATAAGTATGACTATGTAAGATATGATTCGTTACAAAAATTGCAAAAAAAAAATGGCAGACGCCGGCATACTAATTATCAGGAAATATAATTATCTCTTTATTTTGACTTACTAGTAAACTATGCATTATTAAAATGTATCATTTGTTTCTTAATACTACCTTTCATTTATTGCAGAAAAGTTGTCCTTTTACGATAAAAAGCCCTTACTTCTTTCAAGAAAGGCACCGTTACTTTAAAGTACATCAAAAAAGTTAACTTGATAGTTAGTTTACAATACTCCACAATCTTATTAAAGCTAAATAATAAGCAATCTCAAGATAACAAAGCAATACTATCATTAATTAGTACTGGTTAGTCTATGTCTAATGTTAAAGAACTATAAAACTTGTACTTTTTTGAAACGTTCTAGTCAATTGAACTGTCTAACGGTTAGAAAAAAAGAGGTGAGAGTATGTCGGTGGAGAAAAAATAAAACTGGCCAAAAGAGGAAATGAAAAAGTATTTCAAGAGTTAATACAAAATGAAAAGAATAAACTCTTCCGGATGGCCTATTTATATGTAAAGAACGAGGATGATGCACTAGATATGTCCATGATACGATTTATAAGGCTTTTATATCAATTAAGCAGCTAAAAGAACCACATTATTTTTCAACTTGCATATCAAAAATACTAATTTTGATTTCTTGCTGCACTGTGACTACCCTAATTTGATAGATGCGATTTCAATTGATTTACTAGAAACAAACTAACACATAGACAACCAGAAGGCATGGCGGCAAAAATTGAAAGAGAACTATTTCTAACCTCAAAATCGGAGTAGTTGTAGCCAAGACCATAATGGCAATATGGTATCTCGAAAAGCTGATCGTGGACGTGTTCGGCTGGAAGAAATAATACCTGAATTGGGGAATATATCGCCCCCTCTGCTTTGTTGTGCTGTGCAGATACAGCACGGATTATAAGAAGTTCGCTTTAATTAAGGTTTAAAACACAAAGCGGTAAATGTTAATAAAGAAGATTATGTAAAAAATGGTTATATGCCACGTTCAACTCGTCAATTACTTTCATAACCGCTTGGAATTGGATAGTTAAATTACAAGGCCATATATCTTGAGGTCTCTGTCATAAATAAACACTAGATAAAATTCCCCAACTATTCTTAATTAATATTCTCCTTTTCTTCCAAATATCTGTCTAATGCATCTTTAACCTTATAAATTTTTGAAAGTCGTTTGCCAATGTCATTTAGCAAGTAAATCCCTCTGAACAAACAGCCTAAAACTATACCAAAAGCGATAACTCCTATTATTTGTGGTGGTCCAATCATAAATAAAATGAAGCATAATATTGTTGATAAAACTATTGATAAAGAAGATACACAATAACACCTCTTTACGAATTATTTATTCTATTTGCCAATAATCACTTATTTATCTTTGTTTTACCATACAACTGTTATTCTCAATAAACAAAAAAGTTTACGAAAACAGCCTTAAACAAAAATACTAATATCTATATGTCATTGAAACTACGCAACCATTTAGTTCCCCTTCTTGACGAGCAACCAAACAGTTACCTATAATCAATGTATGTGGGACAAAGACGCTATATTTAAAGCACTTGCCGATTCAAATCGGCGATTGATACTAGATGAACTATCTGAACGGAATGAGATGACATTATATGAACTTACTGCTCGTCTCATTATGAAGCATAATCTTACCATTTCACGACAAGGAATAGCGAAACACCTTTCCTTATTAGAAGATGCAGGACTTGTACAATCAAAACAAAAGGGAAAATATCGAGTGCTCCTTTTTAACAATGAACCACTTAAAGATTTGTTGAAAGGAAGGTTAGAGTAATTTTAGAAACTATCTCGGTGACAAAAGGTTAAGAATAAGAATTTTGGAATCTCTATAAGTTATTTGCTTACACCTTAATTATTATCAAAGCATTATTCATACCAATATCAAAGGAGCCAAAAAGGATGAAAATTATTGTTACCAGTTTATTCGTAGAAGATCAAGACAAAGCATTAAAGTTTTATTCTGAAACACTAGGTTTTGTAAAGAAGCACGACGTACCTAGTGGAAAATTCCGATGGATTACCGTTGTTTCTTCCGAAGATCAAGGCGGTACTGAGCTTGTTCTCGAACCGAATGATAATCCAATCGCTAACGATTACCAAAAGAAATTATTTGAACAGGGTATCCCAGCGACTATGTTTGGGGTTGCTGATGTTCAGGAAGAATACAAACGATTATTGGATAAGGGCGTAAAATTCACAATGGAGGCGACAAAAATGGGTGATATCACAATCGCTGTATTTGATGATACTTGTGGTAATCTTATTCAAATCATACAACAGTAACGTTTATATTAGTAAAGGACCTCCTAATAGAGGTCCTTTACTTCATCATTTTTTAATATCACAAGAACATCATTCCTATGCGGCTATTATCTAATTTTCACTATTATTTTCCCTTTCGCTCTTCCTGTCTCTGCGTATTCCATCGCTTCTTGAGCATGTTCAAAAGGATAAACTCTATCAATAATTGGTTTGATTTTACCATCCTCTATATAATTTGCGATGGTACGTAATTGCTCACCACTTGGCTTCATAAACAAAAACGAATATTGAACATGATGCTTTTTTTCAAGTGCAGTAAGTTTATGACTCACTGCTGAAAACAACAATGTTTTAAAAAATCCTGAACCATATTCTCTACCAAAACGAGCATTCGGTAATCCTGAAACGGAAACAATTTTCCCTCCGCTTTTTAACACGCCGAATGATTTTTTCAATATCTCGCCGCCAAGTGTATCAAATACGGCATCATAGTTTTTCAGTTTCTCTTCGAATTTTTCTGTCTTGTAATTTATAATCTCATCTGCACCAAGAGATTTCACTAAATTCGCACCAGCTTCACTTGCAGTCGTTGCAACAGTGGCCCCCATTATTTTTGCCAGTTGAATAGCAAAAGTACCTACACCACCAGCACCTGCTTGAATTAAAATCTTTTGTCCTTTTTGTAATTGCATAATGTCTGCTAGTGCTTGGTAAGTGGTTAGTCCAACAAGCGGGATTGATGCTGCTTCTTCAAAGCTCAAATTTTTAGGTTTTAACGCGATATCCTCTTCATGAATGGCGATATATTCAGCAAAAGTACCGATTTTACTTTTTCGTGGACGCGCATATATTTCATCACCAACTTTAAAGCGAGTCACTTTTGCTCCGACCTTTGCAACTACTCCAGAAAAATCATTCCCTAAGATAAGCGGCATTTTATATTTCAGTAATAATTTCACTTTCCCATCACGAATCTTAAAATCAACAGGATTGATACTAGCAGCATGAATCTCTGCTAGTACCTCATACTCTCCAATATCAGGTGTCGGCATTTCTGCCAAACGCATTGGAACTTTTCCGTACCTATCAATAACCATTGCTCTCATTTCCTATACCTCCAAATTATCTCTATATTAAATTCAATAAAAGTTCTCCATGAATGTATCAATATCCGACATAAGGGTTCTTAATAAACCTAATTCTGAACGTACATTGATATAATAAAAGTTTTTTGTCCCTTCTTTACGCATTAAAATAACACCAGCTTCTCGTAAAACCTTTAGATGATGGGATACAGCAGGCCGAGAAAGATGTGTTTGCTCCGTGATTTCTCCGACGCGTAATCCTGTTTGACAATCAGTCCCCATTAGCACTAGCAAAATCGATTGCCTTGTTTCATCTCCAATTGCCAATAATACCTTTTGACAATTTATAAAATCCTCTTTGATTATATTAAGTTGGTCCTGTTTATTCATTTAGTATAAAACCTCCATTAATCAGTTTAATGGTTTAAGTTGATAAACCATATAACCTAATCCAAGAATATACTATTGTTTTCCTTGCTGCAATATTGAGAAAGCAAATCGAGACGAATGAAAATTTAGTCGGAAACGTTATTTCCATAACTAATACTTAAGAAAACCATTCAGCAGCTTATTTTTTTTAGGATATAAATAAAGGACCTCCTAAAAGAGATCCTTTACTTCATACTATCTTTCACTTTCTGAGGTATCATCACCACTTCTGTCTTTAAATCAACTGGCTTGACCGTTTCGTCTATACATTCGTTCCAAAACTCAATATGCTTTTTATCAATCCAGTTCTCCGATTTTTCTACTCCTTGTCCCCCTTCGCCCTGTACCGAATACCAGTATAGAAATTCTTCGCCGTTAAGCGTTTCTCTAAGTATAGTCTCTACAAACATTTTTTCCCTTTCTAAGGTAACAAGAACCTCTTTTTTATTGTCATTTAAGAAACTTAACCATTCATCTACTCTTTCCGATTTCCCTTTTTCACTTTAAATCTTGTTAATTCAACGTTCATGCTTTCTCCTCCTGTTTGTTACTTTTTATGTATGTAAACAAATTTCAGCTTAGAACGAACGATAAAACCACTGAACTCATAAAGCTAACACTTTTCTAGTATCATCTCTTTGCTTCCTATCTTAATAATGGCCTAAATACTTTCAAATAACTTTTTAATAAGGATATTTGAACAGGAGTCACTGTTATTGATTGTTTTACTATTCGATTCTTATTCTTTAAAAAGTTTTTTATTTGTTTTCTTCTATTAGGTACCATATGGAAAGGTAAATTTTGTGAACTAAACCATTCGACTTTTGCGGTTTCCGGTCCTTCTTCTATTGGTATCCCTCCTTTTAATTCTCCCATGAATAAGAATTGCATATCATCGAATTGTGGTTGAAAATATTCCCCGATTTTCCGTTTAATTTGAATATTGTATCCAGTTTCCTCTTCTGTTTCACGAACGGCACAATCTTCAAGGGTCTCTCCCTTTTCCCATCTACCTCCTGGCAAGTCCCAAATAGGAAAATCCTTTCGTTTTGTTAATAAGACTTGTCCTTTGTCATTCAGTACTATCGTAAAGCAACCTGATGTTTTTGCCATTTTACATATCCTCTCAAACTTTCTCTTTTATATGCTAGTATGACTTTTTTATGATAAAATCATTTTAACAGATTTTTCTAAATATACGAAACAGGAGTATTCTTTATGAAAATAATCATATTAGGTTCCACTGGATTTTTCGGTTCATCCTTATTTAAACTAGCTGGGTTAAATCCTAATTATTACGTTTGCGGCACTTCTCGCTCCAATAATGCATGTACAAATATTTTACAACTAGATATAAGGAACAAACATCAGGTAACACAACTAGTCAATCATATTGATCCAGATGTAGTTATCTGGTCTTTAATGGATGGGGAAAAGGAAAATCATCTTATAGAAGTTGGTCTCAACCATTTATTATCTGCCATTTCAAAAGAAACTAAATTAATATATTTATCAACAGACGCCGTTTTTGTAGATGGTAAAGGTAACTATGCTGAAACAGATCAACCAGGATTTCTTCCTAGTGAAGCTCCTTTATCTACCTATGTAAATGCCAAACACTTTGGGGAAAAACTTATCTTAGCCAATCATGAAAACCATGTCATTATTCGTACTGGTCCCCTCTATGGGAAAGATGCCAATCACGAGATTGAAGCCAGAACAAAACGTATCATTCATGAGATAAATACGAATGGGTATGCGAATGCTGCTATCAACTCGTTCAAATCTTTTGTGCATATTGATGATTTAGCAAAAGCGATAATCGAAATGATAGAAATGGATTTAACAGGAATTATACACGTTGGTCCAAAGCAGAAGGAAAGCTATTATTCCTTTTATAGCAAAAGACTTTCGCAAATTGGAGTAGATACTACCAATCTTCTCCACTATAACATTAGCAAGTTAGAAAAACCTTATCATTCTTTTGATACATCTCTAAACACCCAAAAAGCTACTAGCCTACTGGCAACCTACTTTCGAAATGTGGATGAACTAGATACTAGAAATCACTAGGAATAGTTATGATTTAAATTATGAAAGAGTCATTTGGAAGGGATTTAGAGAATATATTTAGAAGGTTAGCGGCTCACTTTATAAGGTTATTTACTTTTAAGCTGATTCTTTGAGGGAATAATTTTAGCCAAATTATATTTATCGAATGTAATTAGGTAATTTTCCCCCTCGCTAAAGAAATTCAAATATTGATTATCGATTATATTCATAACAAATCTATCAATACTTTCAATCTTTATATCCTTTTTTTCATTCTATATGCCAACAGAAATGGAAATATCGGTAGTACTACCACTATTCTTAACCAATTTTCAGCTCCAAGAAAATAGAGAGATGGAACCAATATGGCTAATCCACTAATGAATAAAGCTTTCCATGATGCCAACCACAGACCATATAATAGTAATAAGGATGAGACACCTATTAATAACCAAAATAGTAGACCGAACCAGAAAAATTCCATAATTTAGTACTCCTTTAACCTTACTTTGTTTCAAGCAAAATTTGATTATCGACTAATAATTGTTTTTAGTAAATAGGAAAGAAATCGACTTCTCTTATTAGGTGTTTTATCATTCTAAATATAACAATATACTTTTTTACAATAAACACCAAATAATAGTATCAAAAATAATACTATAAAATTGTGGATAAGAAAGATTATACAAGGAGGTTTTAGGTACTGTCAATATTTTTGTGTAAATGACTTTTCAACTTCTCAAGGTAGATGATCACCTTCGTATTCAAATAGATTTGTTCGAAGTGTTGATTTGGGTGTCTAGGAAAGGG